>NZ_JAAIVI010000021.1:46162-96162 GCF_011008905.1 Wenzhouxiangella sp. XN201 | reverse complement strand
GGCGTACTGCGGATTGACGACGAGGCGCGAAAAACCCAGCGCCTCGGCCACTCCGTCGCGGTCGAGCGGCAGGTTGACGCCGAAGCCCGAGGCCGTGCCCAGTGGACTGGCGTCGAGCCAGTCGGCGGTTTGCCTGGCCAGGTCGGCGTTGTCGATAAAGGCCTCGGCATGGCCGGCCCACCACAGCCCCAGCGACGAGGGCATGGCCTGCTGCAGGTGGGTATGGCCGGGCAGCGGCACCATCGCCTCGGATTTCGCACGATCGAGCGCAACGTGCGCGATCTGCTGACACACGGTGCTCAACCGGGCCAGGCGATCGCGCAGGTAAAGCCGGATGGCCACCGCCACCTGGTCGTTGCGGCTGCGGCCGGCGTGAATGCGGCCGCCGATGTCTCCGAGGCGCTCGGTCAGCCAGGCCTCGATGGCCGAATGACCATCTTCGTAGCGTTGGTCGAGCACGAATTCGCCCGCGTCGAATGCCTGCTGCAGTTCGTTCAGGGCGGCAACCATCGAGTCGGCCTGCGCGTCGCTGAGTACGCCGATGCGCGCCAACCCACTGGCATGCGCCTGGCTGGCGCGGATATCGAAGGGCAGCAGTTCGCGATCCAGGATCACGTCGTCGCCAGCCAGGAAGCGCATGACCCGCTCGTCGACTTCGCCGGCCGAGTCCTTTTTCCAGATGTAGTCAGCCAATGGGATCTCCAGGCGTAGCGGCCGTTCGAATGAACAATGAAACCGCAGATGTACGCAGATAAACGCAGATTTGCTTTGGTTGTTCTCTTGTCATCTGTGTTAATCCGCGTTCATCTGCGGTTCCAGTTCCACTTCTTTCCATATCCACTCACTCATCGATGCCCGCCCGCTCATCCAGGCCCAGGGCCAGGTTGATGTTCTGCAGGGCCTGGCTGGCCGCGCCCTTGAGCAGATTATCGAGCACGACGACGAAACTGGCGCGCATGGTGTCGCGCTCGTCGACGGCAAAGCCGCCGAGGGCCAGGCGCGGCGTCCCGGCGACCTGGCGAATCTCGGGAATCTCGTCGCTGACCTCGATCAATGCCTCCCCCTCGTAGCGCGTTCGATACAAGGATTGCAGTTCTCCGGCGGACTGGGGTTCGGTCAGCATCACCGAGATCGTCAGCGAAATACCGCGAAAGAAGGGCGCCACGTGCGGATGAAAGCGCACCGGGCGACGCAGGTGAGAGGAGATTTCCTGTTCGTGCACATGTCCGGTCAGTGCGTAGGGAATCAGGTTGTCCCTGAGCCGATCGGGATCGTTGCGCGGCGATGGGGTCCGGCCGGCACCGCTGTAGCCGGACACACCAAAGGCCACCGGCGGCGAAGCCAGGGCGTGACGAATCGGCCACAGCCCGAACAGGCAACCGGTGGCATAGCAGCCCGGATTGGCGATGCGACGGGCCGAGCGCAGCGCCTCGCGATTGAGCTCGGTCAGGCCGTAGACCCAGTGTTCATCAAAGCGCCAGTCGGCGCCCAGATCCAGCATCACGGCATCGGGATGCGCTTGCGCGATGGCCTCGACCCAGGGCTTGCTCTTGCCGTTGGGCAGGGCCAGCACCCAGACATCCGCATCGACACCGGCGACGGCTTTCGGCTCGAGCGCCTCGAAGGTCTGCCCGGCATGGGGCCATTCAGAAACGACTTCGGCGATCGCCTGGCCGGCCTGGCTGTCGCTGGAGGCCAGCGCCAGCTCGATGCTGTCGTGAACAGCCAACAGTCGCAGCAATTCCGATCCGGTGTAGCCACGTCCGCCGATCAGGGCCAGTCGATGCATCACAGCGCTCCCAGTAAAAAGCTTGAAGCCAGCCACTGGTACATCAGACCAAAGGCGACGACTTCACTGGTACTCAGGAGGGTACCAATGACAAAGTATTCGGCATGCGCTCGCTGCTTGCGCACGCTGTCGAAACGGAAGACCGACTTGGCCGCCAGTACCAGGCCGATGGCGGCCCAGGCTTGTGCCAGGAATGCCGAGAACATGAGGAATCGCTCCAGCCAACCGATATACAGGCCGGCCCGGGCCAGGCCTTCGCCGGCATCCTCGCCTTGAGGCAGCAGCGAGGCCAGAAGCAGGCGATTGAACCAGCCGCAGACCACGACCACGATCAGATAAGCGACCAGCATCCAGCCGGCCGCGCCGCCAGACAGTTGCCAGAAGTCACTGATCGAGGCCTGCCAGTCGGGCTGACCGGCCAGCCACCAGGCGGCCAGCAGCAGCACCAGCAGGTGGATGGCCTGGTCGAACACGAAAGCGGTCAACGGGCGCTGGCTGCCGAAGCGGTACTTCAGCCAGTCGACGGTCAGATGCACCACGACGATCGCCGCAAACGCCAGGATCACCTGCCAGATGGCAGTGCCCGCCGGGGCGAACAGCAGCCAGGCGACGACCAGGCAAGCCAGGTGCCAGGCACCGTGCTCGAGCAGCGCGGCCAGGCGACCGGCTCGCTTGCCCTCGATCACCGCCTTGCGCTGGACGAGGAAATCGCCGACCAGATGCGCCAGCAGCAGTGCCAGAAGAATCTCCATCACGATGCCCCGTCAGCGCTTGCCATTGTCAGTATCCCGCACCGTTTCGCCCAGTATCTCCCCCAGCTCGCACAGGCTGGCCCTGATCTCGCGGTAGCGGGCGCTGGCCAGTGTACGCGACACGGTCGAGGTCGACACTCCGAGCTCGGCGGCCACTTCGGTTTGCTTGCCCGCCTGCTCGTAGCGGTCGATCACCTGCCACTGCCGATCGGTGATGTCCTGGACCAGGGCATCGGCCAGGCGCAGGACTGCGTTGCAGGTTGCCGCAGGCACGGAGTCGGCCGCGACCACCCGGATTCGCACCCGGCTCATGCCGTGTGTCGGGGCATCAAGCTGATCGAGTGCCTCGCGGGCACGATAGAAGGCCGCGCCGGTCACGGCTTCGTTCAGCGGCCTCCCGTCGGCCGCGTCAGGCGCGATCTCGATGTCACCGAAGCCCACGCCGACACGCAAGGACAGGGGCTGGAAGGCCCGCCACAAGTCCCACACAACATCGGGCAACCACTGCGGCCGGGTCAACAGGCCCTGGAATTCGTCCCAGGCCGTGACGGCATAGTCAAACTGGCTCCAGCCGCGACGGCGATGACGCGCGGACAACTCCGCCAGCAACCGGTCACGGCGCCCGGGGAAATCTTCCACCTGGCGCGAATCGGCCACATCGGCGATCAGAGCGACGGATTCAGTCATGGGTTCTGATCAGAATGCATTCCTGAGTGCATTTTTATCAAATTGCATAGATAAATGCAATTATTCTCGCCAGCCCGGATCCCGCGCCCGCGCATCGCCGACCAGCCGCCCGAGCAGGCCGAAGTCGTCCACGCCCACGCTATAGACAATCCACTCGCCCAGGCGGTGGCTGGTGTGCGCCTGCTGGAAATACCAGCCGGCAATCGGATTGCCGGCACGCGCACGCCAGTAAAGCTGCGGGAAGCGCTGGCGTAGGGCCTGCCATAGCGCCGCGCCCAGGCCTTCGCCCTGAGCCTCGGGTGTGACCACGAACTTGTCGAGATAGGGCACCCCGTCGACGCCGGTGGTCACCAGGGCGGCTGCCCGGCCGCTTTCCGCCCAGAGCAGCCCGACGACATCACGCCCGGACAGCCAATCCGCGCGCAGTTCACGGCCAAAGCTGCTCTCGAGCAGGATCTGGAGCTGCTCACGAAGCTCGGACGAGAGCGTCTCGAACCAGTCGATCGCCTCGCCGCGGCGGATCAGCGTGCCCGCGCCGGTGTGCGTGAACAACTCGCGGGTGAGGTTTTCGGCCGAAGTGATCGACACCGAGGTCTCCGGCGACAGGCGCTCGAGCATTTCCCGGATCTGTTGCAGTTTCAGGCGCATGCCCGAGTGCACCCAGTCCTGTGAGAGCAGGTGGTCGTAATCGGTGCGCAGGCTGATGGCCGAAATCACCCGGCCGCTGTGGTCGAGCAGACCGCCAGTGCCGGTCAGAAAGATGACCTTGTGCGGCTCCACCGCCCAGACCAGTTCGCGTGCGGCTATGTCGGCATTGATGTTCATCACCTGCCCGCCGGGTGATTCGCCCAGGCAGGCGACCACCGGCAGCGCGCCCGAGGCAATGGCCGTCCGCACCGGCTCGAGCTCGACCCGTTCGATCTCGCCGACCAGGCCGAGGCGTTCGCGATCGGCCAGCCTGGCTTCGAACACTCCGTGCAAAATGCCGCGTGCGCGCACGCCGCGTGCTTCCAGGGCGTCGACCAGCGCGGCGTTGGCGCGATAGATCACCGGCCGGGCCACCGCCATGACATCCTCGGTGGTGACGCGCAGGCCGTCGCGCTTCTCGATCGGCACGCCCGCGGCTTCCATCGCCTGATCGAGTTGCGGCCCGGCGCCGTGCAGCACGATCGGCGTCAGCCCCAAGCGCTGCAGGAAGGCCAGCGCGGCCGCCATCTCGTCGAGCTGATCGCGCATGACCGCGCCGCCGACCTTGACCACGGCAAAGCGCGATTCCTCGATGCGCGAGAACTGCTTGAGATACTGCCTGGCCTCCCGGCTGGAGCCGAGCTGGCCGAGCAGTTCGATCACGGTGCGGCGGACTTCAGGCATGGTCGACGATCCGTTGATAGAGATTGAGTGCCCGTTCGAGCTGATCGAGCGCGACCCACTCGTCGGCGGTGTGCGCCTGGGCGATGTCGCCGGGGCCGAGCACCATGGCCGGCATGCCGGCAGCCGAGAACAGCGAGGCTTCGGTCCAGAAATCGACCGGCTCGCCGATGGTCAGGTCATGGCGCTTGCAGAAAGCGCGTACCGGCACCTCGTCCTGGCCGGCGGCAGGCAGGGGCGGCCCGGAGAAGGGCACGTGCCAGTTGGCACACTGATCGATTCCGCCCAGGCCGGACAGCTCGGCCAGGAGTGCTTCATTGGACTGCCCCGGACCCAGCCGGGCCGAGTAATGCAGATTCGCCTCGCCCGCGATCACGTTCGACTTGGTGCCGCCGGAAGCGAGTCCGACGTTGAAGCAGGTCGGCCGGCCGGCGGCCTTTTCGGATTCACAATGCGCCACCGCGGCATCGATCCAGCGCGCCATGCGATGGATTGCGCTGTCGGCCAGTGCCCGACCTTCCGAAGAGTGCCCGGCAACACCCGTAAACCGTCCCTTGACCGAGAGGAATCCGCGATGGGCGAGAATCGCCTCGCAAGCGGTTGGCTCGCACACGATCACCTGCTCGAAACGACCCGGCGAGTCGTCGGCCAGGAAGTTGCGCACACAGCAGCCGCCGGCGCCTTCCTCGTCGGAAGAGAAAAGGATCGCCATGGGCGCGTCGCTGGTTTCGGCCACCGTCAGCAGCGCGGCAGCTGCACCCTTGATGTCACAGGCGCCACGCCCGAATGCCCGGCCATTTTCGACCGTCAGCTCCAGCGGCGGCTTGTTCCAGCCTTCGCCGATCGGCACCGTGTCGAGATGGCAGTTGAACAGCACCGTCGCCACGCCGCGCCGGGCAAACAGGTTGACGTGGCCGTCGCCGTAGTCGGACATGGCCACGTCAAATCCCGCCGCTTCCAAGACAGCGCGCGCATGCACGAACATGCCCGCCTCGGGCGTGATCTGCCGGGGCGGATTCTGGCTGTCGCACTCGACGAGAAACTTCAGGTGTTCCAGCAATCGTTCTTGCTCGGGCATCGTCATCGCTCGTCGGCCTCACGCCAAGGCGCCAAGACGCAAAGGACGCCAAGGTATAAATGACCCATGAGGATTCTTTTCTTGGCGAGCTTGGCGCCTTCGCGCCTTGGCGTGAACTGCATTTTCTAATTTCCCCTGACCCGGGCCGCCAGGGTGGACGACTGGCCGAGGAGTTTGACGAAGCCCTCGGCCTCCTCGGGTGTCCAGCCGGCGGACTGGGCGTAGACGGCATCCGGGTCTTTCAGCACGTAGCGCGATCCCACCGCCACGGCCTGGACATTCCCACCGTCGGTGGCCAGGCGAACCACACCGGTCACGTATTCGTTGGCCGAGGCCAGATAGGCCTCGAGATCGGCCTTGTGCGGCTCGAAGAAAAAGCCGGTGTAGACCAGTTCGGCCCAGCGCTGGGCGATCGCCTGGTGGAACTGGTTCTGCAGTTTCGTGTTGACCGCTTCCCTGAGTGCGCGCTGAGCGACCATCAGGCCGTCGATGCCGGGGCACTCGAATACGATCCGGCCCTTGAGCCCGATCGAGACGTCGCCGGTGTAGATGTGCCGGCCGACGCCGTAGGCGCCCAGCTTCTCGTTGAGTGCGGCCAGCAGTTGCGGACCTTCCATCTTCTGATCGTCGAGGCTCACGGCACGACCCTTCTCGAACCCAAGGGTCAACTCCATCGGCCCGTCCGGCCACTCGGTTCGCGGCCGGCACCAGACATGCGTATCCTCCCCCGGCACCCCGAATTCGTCGATCTCCTGGCCGGAAAGCGTCACGCCCAGCAGGTTCTCGTTGATCGAGTAGCGGCTGGATGATTCCGGCACTTCCACGCCGGCGTCAGCCATCAGCTTCAACTCATGGGCCCGCACGTTGCGGGTCTCGCGCTGGAGTTCGCGGATGGGCGCATGAATCGTGTAGTCGCCAAGCGAGCGTACCGACTGGTCGAAACGAAGCTGATCGTTGCCCATGCCGGTACAGCCGTGCGCGAAGTGCGCGGTGCCGAGCTCGTCGGCCAGATTCAGGCACTCCTGCACGATGACATAGCGATCCGAGCACAGCATCGGATACTGCTCGAGCATGCGCGCACCCGACCACAGCAGCGGCACCACGAACTGGTCCCACAGCGGCTGGCCGGCATCGAGCTCGTGATGCTCGGCGGCCCCCAACGCCCTTGCCCGCTCGGCGATCCAAGCCTTCTGGTCCGGGCCGATGCCACCGGTGTCGACAAAGGCGGTATGCACCTCGAAGCCCTGCTCCTTCAAGGCCAGCACACAGTAGCTGGTATCCAGTCCGCCGGAAAAGGCGAGTACGACGCGTTCGCTCATGATTCAATCTTCCCGTTCATTTTTACTTGATCCACTCATGCACAAAAAAACCCGGCTTTCGGGCCGGGTTTCTGGTGCAGTCTCGTCTAGCTTGAAGCTCGAATTCGACTAGTGCACACCCCGGCCCGAATGTCGGACACGACGTCGCGGCAGGCGGCCTGGACGCAGGTTGTCGGTAGTGGCAAGTGCGATGGCTTCAATCATGATTCACAAATTGCCATATGTTGGGGGGCAAAACAAGTGCGCGGGTGCAATCGCCCTGCCGCTGGGTATTGCGTTGCTACCGACGGGTTAGCGGGCCTCGACAAGTCAAAGGCGGTTCCGCCCGCCTGCTACGCAGGCTGATGGCGGGTAACTTTTTTCCCGCGCGAAAAAAGTAACCAAAAAACGCGCTTAAAAGCAGGCGGTTACGTCTCGAAAATCTCGCCTCGGAGTGGCTTCACGGACTGTGACTGGGGCTTTGCTTGGGCCCGGCTGAGAAACATGCTGGCGTGCGGTAACGCCTGGCGCGGCCCGCATCTAGCACTACGACTTCGAGTGGCGTTCCACCTCTGAGGTCTGCCCAACCCTCTATCGAAGTCGACCCCGATCGAGGTCGTACCGTTTTGGTGCGGGCTACGCCAAGGATTTAGCGAAAACGCCATGTTTCACGACCGAGCCATCGCGAAGGCAAAAGCGGTATCTCCGTTAAGCCCTGAAGCCATCTGGTCCTGCGGAACAACCGCGTCTTCTAAGAGCGTTTTTGGTGACTTTTGTCGCGACTGACAAAAGTTACTCGCCCAAAGTGCTTGCGAAGCAAGCCGGGCGAAACCGCCTTTGACTTGTCGAGGCCGCAAACCCGGCGGTAGCTACACACTGCCCAGTGGCTCCAGACTACCCAGCGCCCTTGGGCGCAATCAACTCCGCCATCATCGCCTTCTGCGTGTGCAACCGATTCTCGGCTTCGTCGAGCGCGACGCAATAGTCCGCGTCCATCACGCCATCGGTAGCCTTGATGTTGCGCCTCAACGGCAGGCAATGGCTGAAACGCGCGTTGGCGGTCAGCGCCATCTTGTCTTCGTCGACGATGAAGTGTCGAAAGGGCTCGCGCAGCCTGGCTTCTTCTTCCGGCCGACCGTAGAAGGGCAGTGCGCCCCAGCTCTTGGCGTAGACGAAGTCGGCATCGGAATAGGCTGCCTTGATATCGGTGGTGACTTCCAGTGAGCCGCCCGACTCGCCGGCCTGGTGCTCGGCGGCGTCCATGAACTGCTCGTCCAGGCGATAGGCCTCGTCGGGGATCAGCATGCGGATGTTCATGCCGAATTTGCTGGCGATCAGCAGGGCGGAGTTGGCCACGGCAGTATTGAGCGGCCGCGGGTGCCAGGTCCAGGTGAGCACGAAGGTCTTGCCGTCGGGTGAGCCGATATGGTCCTGGACGGTGCGCATCAGGGCCAGTTCCTGGCAGGGATGGACGATGGTCTCCATATTGATCACCGGTACGCTGGCGTATCGAGCCAGCGATCGGATCACCTTGTCCTGACGGTCTTCGGCCCAGTTCTTGAACAGCGGAAAGGCACGCAGGGCGATGGCATCGCAGTAGCGCGACAGCACCCCGGCGACCTCGGCGATGTGCTCCTCTGCATCGCCGTCCATCACCACCCCGGTCTCGAATTCGATGCCCCAGGCGCCCTTGCCGGGCTCCAGCACGACCGCATGCGCGCCGAGTTCGTAGACACCCACTTCGAAGGAAGCCCGGGTGCGCAATGAGGGGTTGAGGAAAAGCAGCGCCACGGAGCGGCCAGCCAGGGGGCGGCCCGACTCACCGTCGCGCCAGAGGCGAGCGCGGTCGAGCATATGCTGGAGCTCGGATCGGCTCCAATCGGTCGTGGTCAGGAAATGTCGCATTCAGGCATTCATCCTAGCATCACACCGGAGCCCCTCCTACTTCCGTTCCGTCCATTTCCAGGCGGTTGCGGCCGGCTTTCTTGGCCCGGTACAAGGCGCGATCGGCGCGTGTCAGCCACGACTGCGGATCGGGCGCGGTCAGCGCGGCCGCGCCGATGGAAACGGTGACCGGCCCGCCGGGTCCGTGAAGGTGCGCGCGAAGATAATCGTGGAGTTTCGCCAGTGCGGACAGCATCCCCTGTTCATCGGTAGCCGGCAAGAGCAGCACGAATTCCTCGCCGCCCATCCGGAAGAGCTGATCCTGCTCGCGCATGCACGCCCGGATCTGTCGGACCACAGCGATCAGCACCTGGTCGCCAGCGTCGTGCCCGTAGGTGTCGTTGATGGTCTTGAAGTGATCGAGGTCGAGCAGCGCCAGCCCGGCCGGCTCCCGACGCCTGCGGAACTGCTCGACGCAGCGGTCCAGCGAGGTACGCAGCGCCAGGCGGTTGCCGGCGCCGGTCAGATGATCGCTGCTGGCAATCGCGGCCAGCTGCCGCCGCTGCATTTCCGTTCGGGTGGCGAAGATCAACCCGAACGCGGCCGCCAGCGCACCGTTCACCACGAAACTCGACAACTCGACCACGGACGAAAACTGTCCCGGTTGCATGGCGATGCCGACCAACGTCAACCCACTGACTGCGACCGCAAGATAGCGGTCGGCCAGCAGAAAACTGGCCGAGAGTACCGGGAAGGCCCAGAACACGCTGACATTGGTGAACGTGACCAGGACCACGTATCCGATCATGACGACGAATGCGACCACGTTGCCCACCAACCTGGTTCGCCCGCTGATCCAGGCATAGGCAACCAGCCCACCGATGATGGCGATCAGCACGCAGTCACCAATGCCGGTCAGGAATTCGCCCCGGGCGAATCGAAACACGGCGAACGGCAGAATCCCCAGCATGGTGCACAGGCCGAAGAAACTGATGATGGTCAACCGGAAATCTTTGCGCAGCCGGCGTAACGTAGCCTTGAGGGTGTATCGGGAGCCTGACTCGTCGGTCGGGGTGTCGGCGTTGTTCCGGAGCATTCAGTAACCTGGGAAGACATCGCGACTTTTTACCGAGATTCTCTTTCGGCTGCGCTTTCCGACATTATCGCCGCTTGACCTCGTTCGGGCAAAAGCCGATGCTTGGACCTCCACCACACAAGTGAAGAGGTCCCACCATGGGTATTGAAGTCACTGGCCTGCTGAGCCTCATCTGGCTGATCATCATCATCTGGGCCATCGTCAAGACTGCTCAGAGTTCTGCAGGAACGGGCGCCAAGGTTCTCTGGATTCTTCTGCTTCTGTTCCTGCCGCTACTCGGGCTGATCCTCTGGTTGCTGCTAGGACCCAAGGGATAGCGCCTCTGCGGCCGGTCCGAGTCCGGGCCGGCCGCCTGCTTCCATGCCACTTCCCGACCCGCACACCCTGCTCGATTTCTGGTTCGGCGACAGCCGCACTCAAGCCGCGGCCATTCCCGAGCGCATGTCGTTCTGGTTTCAGCCGTCCAGCTCGGACGACGCCGCGGTGGCCGAACGCTTTGCCGATGCGCTGGCGCTTGCAAGCGGCGGCCACCTGACCCGATGGCTGGCCAATTCCGACAGCCGCCTCGCACTCATCCTGACCCTCGATCAGGCCCCACGCGTCATCCATCGCAGACGCGCCGAAGCCTTCGCCCACGACGGCCAGGCCCTGGCCACGGCACTGGCCGGCATCAAGGCGGGCGTCGATGAGCAGCTCGGCCTGGCCGAACGCGCCTTCTTCTATATGCCCCTGCAGCACGCCGAGGATCCGTTGGTACAGCGGCTATCGGTCGCCCGTTACCAGGCGCTGGTCGAGGCCTTTCCCGACCATGCCGATATCGCGCGGAGCTTTCTCGGCCACGCGCGCGAGCATGCTGAAATCATCGAACGTTTCGGGCGCTATCCGCACCGCAATGAGGTGCTGGAGCGCGAAAGCACAAACGAGGAACGAGCCTTCCTGGAATCCGGGCCGCGTTACGGACAGTAGCTCCCAATCTTCTGGCAGGCATGCGCACCTTGGGTCCCGCCAGCCCTCCGCCTTCCTCCGGGTCTGACACAGAATTCCCTCGGATTACGACTGCTAACAGTATTCCCGTTCCTACGGGCCGATAAAGCGTCACACTCGTGAGGAATCGTGCAATGAAATTTTGGATCCAAGTGGCCGCTGCCATTTTCGTATCGATCGCCGTCCCCGCCAGCGCCGGCGACGTGCCGGGTGACCCGCAAGTGGTCTTCACCACTTCCGTCACCGGCAATGTCATTCTCGGCTCCTGGCCCGACGCCGACGAACAAACCGGACTGGCGGCCGCCGATCGTATCTGCCAGAACCGGGCCGCGGCCGGCAGCCTGGCCAATGCCGCAAGCTACGTCGCCTGGATTTCCGACTCCAATGATGACGCTTACTGCCGCTTGCACGGTCTGACGGGGAAGAAGGCCGACAACTGCGGTCAGCCCAGCCCGCCGACCAGCACCGGGCCCTGGGTGCGCACCGACGGTTACCCGTTCGCACCCGAAATTGGGCCATTGCTGAGTCCCCACAACGTGGTCTATACGCCGCCGATGTTCGACGAGATGGGTGAGCCGGTCAGTCCAAACCAGTTTCTGCTGACGGCCACCGGCTATGACGGCACGCTGCTCGGCGATTCCTGCGGCGACTGGACCGACGACAGCTCGGGCAGCCTGAGCCTCGGTGCAGCCGGGGCGGTCAGCGGCAGCTGGACGAGCAGTGCAGGTGCATCCTGCTCGTACCCATCCGCTGCTTTGTTATGCATGGAACGTTCGACAGGTGCCGACTTTCCGCCGATCGAGTCGAGCGGGCGGATCGCGTTCCTGTCATCGGCAAGCGGCAACGGCAACCTCGGCTCGTGGCCCGAGGCCGGCGGTGCGACCGGACTGGCCGCCGGCGATGCCATCTGTCAGACGCTGGCAGCCGATGCCGGCCTGGCCCATGCATCCAGCTTCAAGGCCTGGTTGTCGGACGACACCACCAATGCCATCGACCGCATAGAACACGACGGCCCCTGGAAGCGCCTCGACGGCGTACCGCTGGCCAGCGGCAAGTCCGAACTGACGGCAGATGCGTGGTTCACAGGGCTGGCAGTGGACGAGAATGGCAACTATCTCGTCGAAGCGGTCCACGGCAGCAATGTCTGGACCGCCACACAGATGGACGGGACGACAACGGCGGCCGCTTGCCAGAACTGGTCGAGCGACAGCAGCGCCGACTCGGGTACCCGGGGTCTGCACTACACTGCGGGTGTCTGGCGCACGCATTTTACGCAGGTCGGCTGCCACGTCTCCGCACGCCTTTACTGCCTGTCCGACCTCGGTCCCGTCGTGTTCAGCGATCGCTTCGAGAATTGAAGCGAGCTATTGAACGGTCAGGCGCGCAAAACGGCGCTTGCCAACCTGTAGCACGCCTTCAAAGCCGGCCTGGAGCATCAGGTCGCGATCGGAGACTTTCTCTCCGTCGATCTTGACCGCGCCCTGCTTGATCATGCGGAAGGCCTCGGAATTGGAGGCCGTCAACCCGCACTCGGTCAGGGCCGCGGCGATGCCGATGCCGTCCTCAGTAGCCGGCAGCGTCATTTCAGGCATGTCCTCGGGCAACTGACCGCCACGGAATCGGGCGATGAACTGATCACGTGCCTTTTCGCCGGCGCCTTCACCATGGAAGCGGTCGACAACCTCCATTGCCAGGGCAAACTTGGCATCGCGCGGGTTGCCACCGTTGGCGACGCCCTCGCGCAGGGCCTCGATCTCGTCCGTGGCCCGGAAACTCAGCAACTCGAACCACCGCCACATCAGCTCATCGGAGATGCTCATGATCTTGCCGAACATCTCGTCGGCGGGCTCGTTGATACCGACGTAGTTGTCGAGCGACTTCGACATTTTCTGCACCCCGTCGGTGCCTTCCAGCAGCGGCCAGGTAATGATGATCTGGGGCGCCTGGCCGGCCTGCTGCTGGAGCTGGCGTCCGACGAGCAGATTGAACTTCTGGTCGGTACCGCCCATTTCGATGTCGGCCTTGAGCGCGACCGAGTCGTGACCCTGCACCAGGGGGTAGAGAAACTCGTGAATGGCGATCGCCTGGTTGGCGCGATAGCGCTTTTCGAAATCGTCACGTTCGAGCATGCGCGCCACCGTGTGCCGCGATGCCAGTCGGATCATGTCGGCGGCCGACATTTCGTTGAACCATTCCGAATTGAAGCGCAGCTCGGTGCGTTCCCGGTCGAGAATCTTGAACACCTGCTCGGCATAGGTTTTCGCGTTGGCGCGCACGTCGGCCTCGGTCAGGGGCTTGCGCGTGACGTTCTTGCCGGAAGGATCGCCGATCATGCCGGTGAAATCGCCGATCAGGAAAATCACGATATGACCGGCGTCCTGAAAGCGGCGCATGGCGTTGAGAATGACCGTGTGCCCCAGGTGCAGGTCGGGTGCCGTCGGGTCAAAACCTACCTTGAGGCGCAGCGGACGACCTTTCGCCAGCCGCTTCTCGAGTTCGTCGTGCTGAATGACCTCGGCTGCGCCGCGCGTCAGTTCGTTGATGTCCGTCACTTCGGGGGTCCCTGAGTGTGTCATTCATGCCAACAGAGCTTGCCGGCGGTGCCTGCCGAGATTGACTTGTCGGCCCGGAAGTCGTTAATGTTACCGGGTTTCCAGCCAATTGCGTCGTGCATGACCAGAAAATCGATGGCCACTTCCGGGCGCACGCGTGCGCACCGCGTGATGACGAGCGTCCGGATCGAGCTTGCCCAGGGGGGGCGCTTTCTGGCCCGCCACTGCGCCCAGGCATTCAAGTCGCGCCCGCATATCAGCCTGGCGGCGACCGGACTGGTCGCACTGGGCCTGGTGTTCTCCCTGGTGCCGTCCGGCCCGGAAGGATCGCCGGCGGCGCGGGTGCAGCCACTCGAGTTGCCGAAATTTGCCGAGGAGGCACGCAAGGGTCCGACCACGGACACGTCTTCGCCAGCCCATGAGGCTGCTCCGGCGGATTACCCTGAGCCGACCACCCAGGACTGGCAGATCGTCGAAATTCGACCCGGCCAGACGCTCGAACGCGTATTCCGAGACCTGGGCCTGGACGCCGGACTGCTGCACGAAATCGTCACGACGACCGAGCAAACTCGCAACCTGGCGCGAATTCGCCCGGGCGACGAGTTCGCCTTCGACATTCATCCCGAGGACGGCTTTCGCGCACTGCGCACCGAGCTTGACGAAGATGCCTGGCTGTACGTCGAACGCGACCAGGACCGGTTGCTCACGCGCACGGAACCGCGCCATCTGGAACGCCGCATCGTCGAGGCCTCCGGAACCATCGACGCTTCGCTCTACACGGACGCCCGCGAAGCCGGATTGTCGGACAGCATGATCATGCGCCTGGCCACCATTTTCGGCTGGGACATCGATTTCGCGCTCGACATCCGCGACGGCGACCGCTTCGCGTTGATCTACGAGGAAGTCTGGCGCGAGGGCGAGCACCTGCGCGACGGCGACATCCTGGCCGCCCGCTTCATCAATCGCGGCGAGAGCTTCGAGGCCGTCCGTTACGACGCGGGCAACGGACCCGACTACTTCGCCCCCGACGGCCGCCCCATGCGCAAGGCCTTTTTGCGCACGCCGCTGAACTTCGCCCGGGTCTCGTCCAACTTCAATCCGCGACGGCTGCATCCGGTGACCCGGCGAGTGCGACCGCACAACGGCACAGACTATGCCGCGAATACCGGAACCCCGGTGTGGGCCTCGGGCGACGGCACGGTGATCGAGGCCGGCTACTCCCGGCCCAACGGCAACTACATCTTCATCAAGCACGGCAACAACATCGTCACGCGTTACCTCCACCTGTCGAAGAAGCTGGTCAAGCGCGGTGACCGCGTGCGCCAGGGCCAATCCATCGGCCACGTCGGCTCGACCGGCCTGGCGACCGGCCCTCACCTGCACTACGAGTTCCTGCTCAACGGCGTGCATCGCAATCCGCGCACGGTCGACCTGCCACCAGCCGACCCACTGCCGGCCGAACACATGAAAGCCTTCGGTCGGCTCGGCCAGGGCCTGCTCGCCCGACTGGACAACCTGGCGCCGCCGGTGACCCTCCTGGCGCAGTCCGACAAGGACTGCGAACAGCTCTCCAACAGCTGCTGAATGCCCGGCAAGGCGCGCCCGGCCGAGCGCTATGTCGGGCTGATCTCCGGAACCAGCATGGACGGCATCGACGCCGTCGTCGTGGATTTCGCTTCCGAGCGACCGATTGTGCTCGCCGCCCTGACGCATCCCTTCGATGAACGCCTGCGCAGATCGCTCGATGCCCTGCGCCACGACCCCGATTGCTTTCCCGTAGCCGAGCTCGGCGCGCTGGATGCCGCACTGGGCGATCGTTTCGCCGAAGCGGCTTTGGCCGCCATTGATGCCGCCGGGCTGGCGTCGGCCGACGTGGCCGCCCTGGGCTCACACGGCCAGACCGTTGTCCACCATGCCGAGGCCAGGCCACCCTTCACGCTGCAGATCGGCGACCCCCATCGCATTGCGGCGCAAACCGGCATCACCACGGTGGCCGACTTTCGCCGGGCCGACCTGGCCGCCGGCGGCCAGGGCGCGCCGCTGGCGCCACTGCTGCACGAGCAGCTTTTTCGCAGCGAAACCGAATGCCGGGCAGTTATCAATCTGGGCGGCATTGCCAACGTCACACTGCTCGCACCGGACAAACCGGTCATCGGGTTCGACACGGGCCCGGCCAACTGCTTCCTGGATTGGTGGTTTCGAAGTCACCACGACGCCGGGAGATTCGACGCGGGCGGGCGATGGGCGGCCTCCGGCAAATCAGACTCCGGCTGGCTGGAAGCTCTGATGAGCGATCCCTACTTCCACCGGCCCGCTCCCAAGAGCACCGGTATCGAATACTTCAGCCCGGGCTGGCTGAAAGAGCGCCTGCCTTCCTGGGCCGAGTCCCGGCCGGCCGACATTCAGGCCACCCTGGCCGAGTTGTCGGTCAAAAGCCTGGCCGAAGCGCTGCAAGCGGCTAGTCCCACTCCCGTGGAGCGAGTCATCGTCTGCGGCGGCGGCGCGGCCAACTTCCATCTGATCGAGCGACTTGGCGACAACCTCGGCGGCATCCCGATCACCGACAGCGACACCTTCGGGCTCCCCGCCGATCACGTCGAAGGCGTACTGTTCGCCTGGCTGGCGCGGCAGCGGATGACGAACAGCCGACTGGCGACGGCATCGGTGACAGGTGCAGAGAGATCCGTCCTGTTGGGCGTTATCCACGAAGCCTAGGCCGAAGCGGCGGGCTGCTGATTGCTCCGCCTGGCATCGAGCAGCTGCTGGATATAGGTATCGTGGCTCGGCCCGTCGCTGACCACGTGCGCAATGTCTGCCTTGACCCTGGCCATCATGGCCGCGAGGTTCGCGTCATCAACGCGGTCAACTACCGGATGATAGCTGGCGGGCAGCAGACCCTGCCCGATCATCACGGCCGTCCACGACACTTCGGAAAAAAGTTCGTTGTTTTCTCTGAAGATCACGCCCGATCGCGAAAACAGGTCGATCTTGTGGCGCAGCGAATCCGGAATATCCATCTCCCGGCACTCGGTCCAATAGGGCGAGTCCGTGCGCTGATTGACGTGGTAGTGCAGGATGATGAAATCCCGGATGTATTCGATCTCGCTTTCCACTTCACGGTTGAACTGATCGATATTGGCCTGCTCGATTCCGGCCCGCGGGAACATCTTGATCAGTCGAATGATGCTGTTCTGAATGAGATGAATGCTCGTCGACTCAAGCGGCTCGAGAAAGCCGCTGGACAGGCCGAGTGAGACGCAATTCTTGGTCCACTGCTGCCGACGGCGGCCGGTCTTGAATCGGATCGGGCGCGGATCCGTAATCGGACGGCCTTCGAGATTATCCATCAAGGTGCGGGCGGCCCGATCCTCGTCCATGAAGTCGCTGCAATAGACCAGGCCGTTGCCGACCCGATGCTGAAGCGGAATCTTCCACTGCCAGCCGCAGCTGCGTGCGGTCGAGCGGGTGTAGGGTACCGGCGGACGCGTCGATTCGGTCTGCACGGCCAGTGCCCGGTCGCTGCGCAGCCAATGCGACCAGTCTTCCCAGCCGGTGCCGAGCGTTTGCTCGATGAGCAGTGCACGGAAGCCGCTGCAGTCGATAAACAGCTCGCCCGTGATTCGACGCCCGGATTCCAGCCTGACCGATTCAATGAATCCAGACTCGGAATGCTGTTCGACATCGATGACTTTGCCTTCGCTTCGCACGACACCCATCTTCTCGGCGAGCCCGCGCAGCAGCCGCGCATAGCCGGTGGCGTCGAAGTGATAGGCGTAATTGGCCGCCCGCCCGGACTTGTTGCCGAATCGGTTGGCCCGCGCCATACAGGTTTCCATGCTGAAATCATCCAGCGCGGCGCTTTCACCGGCCTGACGGGCGCGCAGCCAGTAGTGATGAAACTGAGCGGCCCAGGTGTCGATACCGTGCGGGGCGAAGGGATGGAAGTATCGATCGCCCAGTTCTCCCCAGTTTTCGAATTCAATGCCGAGCTTGAAGGTGCCGTTGACCGCGCGCAGGAAATCAGCCTCATCGAGTTCAAGCAGCAGATTGAAATTCCTGATCGGCGGAATCGTCGCTTCTCCCACCCCGACGGTGCCGATGGCATCGGATTCGATCAATTCGACATTGATGGTCGGGCCGAAAGTCTTGGCCAGCGCCGCGGCAGCCATCCATCCCGCGGTGCCGCCTCCTACGATCACGACTTTCTCGAGTTTGTCCACGCCTTGATCCTCCGGTGAGCGGGGCCGTGCAGCGGCCCTAGCGATTGAGCTTGTTACGCAGCATCGAGCGCCACTGCCGTGCTTGCTCTTCGTTCATGTCGCCGAGCACGCCACGGCTGGATTCCGGTATGTGCGCCAGGGCGTCCTCGGGCGGGTCGAAGATGTAGTACTCGAACATGTGCCGCCAGGCCTCGCGCTGGCGTCTGGGCAGCCCCCGCAAGTTCATCAGACCGTGGATCAAGACGTCTCCGGGCGCGCCCATATAAGAGGGAACGTCGCGCCACCAGTGATTGATCAGGATGTTCAGGGACGACAGGGCGTAAACCTGGTGCCACCACATGCTCGGAATGTAGATGGCATCGCCCGGCTGCAACTCGGCCCACAGCCCGGCCTCGAGCGCCTCTGCATAACGGGGGAAGGCCTCGAAATCGGGATTGTCGGGATCGACCAGGCTCACCTGCTGCCCGGCCGGCGTCATGTCGATGGGCCCCAGATAGAGGTTGGCCAGTTGTTCAGGCGGGAAGAGCGTGAACTGCCGTTCTCCCACGCACACGCAGGCGATGTTGTCGAGCACGTCGTGGTGTGCGGCCACCTTTGACTGATTTCCTATCCAGATCCTTACAGTCGTCGGCAGGTCGTGGGTGGCCAGGCTGTGAGTGGGCTTGAGCGAGGGCAGGCAATGGTCCATGGCCATCGAGCCCATATAGACCGTGGGCGCAGGCGATTGCTCCCGGGCCTGTCGAATATGCGACAGGACCGCATCGAGGCCGGTTCTGGTCGGCTTGAAATTCAGCGCCGAGATATCGTCGTTGTAGAAGAGACGCCCGTCGTTGCCGGACTCGCCCAGGAAAGCCGTTACCGGTGCGCCTTCGTAGTGGTCAAGCAACAGCCTTTCGACTGCGTCAGGCGAGTCGGCGGCCTGAACAAGCGGCCAGTCGGTGCACAGACCCCGCAAAACCAACGGCTCGGCACGGCCGTTGACCGATTCGATCACGGTCGAGGCGTCTGCACGTTCAGTTTCTTCGATGGTGCGCTCGGGGCGCATCACGAGGCCGTAGCCATGACTTGCCGGTTCTTGCGTTCGGTGAGTATCGACAGGTTGGGCATGGAAGCCAGCATCATGTAAATGAGCCGGAGATAACCCTTCTTGTGAAGCGCTTCCAGCGCTGTGCCGCCTAACTGCGCCAGGCGCGACTCGTCGATGGCATACAAGCCCTTGAGGTTCTGGCTGGACCCGTCGCGAAACTGCAAATCCAGCGACACCGACTCGATCAACTCCAGTCCCACCAGTGTCTGGGAGAATGCGGGAATGGCCTGGTGGCCTTCGTGGATCTCCATCAAGACCGAGGTCATGCGCTCGAGCCATTCGCTTTCTCCGCCGTGCGGCAAGAACAGCAGCTCACCCTCGGTTTCGCTGATGCTCGGATGGTCGAGATCGATGTGTACCACGGGAACCTCGGTGGGTATGCCGTCGATGTCCTGCTGCTGGAATCCGATCAGCAAGGGCTGGCGCTCGATCGTCAGGGGCAGGTAGTAGGCGTCCCAGCGTCCGTTGTCGAGGTAGAGATTTTCCTCGTCGGAAAACCCCAGAAGCGCAATCGGTTCGAAATGCCCGGTATCGCGATTCTTCATGAAAAACAGTGGATACTCGTTCTGCAGCGCCTCGAACTCGGCCGGAAAGACGCGCGCCACACCGGCATCGTAACCATGTCCGGGGCGGAACACGCGGTGAATCCGCAATTCACGGTGGGAAACGTTGTCCAGCAGTTCGTGTCGGGCCATATCTGTCTCCGAGCGCGCACGGCGGCGCCTGAGTTCGTCAGCTCGCCGCCGGCAGGCCGAATTCGGCAATCTGGTTCAAAAGCGCCCGGTTTGAGGGCAGCTTCTCGAGGTGCTGGTTGGCAGACCGAAGATTATCGTCGAACAAGCGTTGAGTTTCCTGCTCGCTAAGGGCATCGAGCGAGCCGGAGTAGTCCGCGGGCTCGAATCCCATCCCGAACAGCACGTACTGGTAGCTCGCGGCCGAAAATATCTCGTCGAAATGCGGAAAATCGGACGGACCGGGCGGACGATAGCGCCACAGTTCGAGCAATTCACCGAGGTGGTCGGGAATCGTCCCGGCCGAACGGTTGTCGCGCCAGTAGTCGCTGTCGTCTCTTCGGCTCAATACATAGTGCAACTTGAGGAAATCGATGATGCGCGCCCATCGATAGCGGAATTTCTCGTTGAATCGCCGCGCGACGATGTCCATCAGCTGCCTGTTGGCCGGCAGCTCCTCGGCGATCATGCGGGCCGACAACTCCACCATGACCAGGGCGCTGGCTTCGAGCGGCTCGATAAAGCCCGAGGCCATGCCGACCGCAACGCAGTTGCGGTGCCAGAAATGTTCACGGTAACCCGGCGTGAAAGAAATCTTTCTCGGCGCCGCTTCCGGATCGCCCGGCACATCGGTGTCGGCCAGATAGCGGGCAAGGACGGCTTGTGCATCTTCATCATTGCTGTGGCGGCTGGAGTAGACATAGCCAACGCCGCGGCGCCGGGTCAGGCCGATATCCCAGATCCAGCCGGCCGAGCGGGCCGTAGAAATGGTTTGCGACTCGATCGGCCCGGATTCGTCGGCGTACGGCACCTGGATGGCCAGGGCCGTGTCGTTGAACAGGACGTCGGACTGATCGATCAGTGGCACGCCGTAATGATCTCCGAGAAGCATGGCGCGCATGCCCGTGCAATCGACGAAAAGGTCGCCTTCGATGCGGCCTTGATCCACCGTCTCCAGCGCAGCGATGTCGCCGTCGGATGTGCTGACCAGCCCCTGGACATGATCCTGAATGTGACGTACGCCCAGCTTTTGCGTGCAATGCCGGGTCAACAGGGCTGCGAACCGGCCTGCATCGAGATGATAGGCGTAGTTGAGCACACCGGCATATTCCGGCGTCTGAGCCTGCTTGGGCGCGAGCCTACGATCACACACCATGCCCTGGGAACTGACGGCGTCGGCGAAGGACAGGCGCCCGCGCTGGTGCCACCAGGCAGAAGCCAGGTCGGTGCGGGGAAAACCGGCGGGAGCCGTGAACGGATGGTAGTAGGCATCGTTACCAGAACCGTCTACCCAGCCAACAAAGCGCGTACCCTGCTTGAACGTTGCCGTGCACTCGGCCAGAAAAGTCGATTCCCGAATGCCGAGCTGCCGCAGCGTGCTGCGCATGGTCGGCCAGGTGCCTTCTCCCACCCCGATGGTACCGACTTGCGGTGACTCCACCAGGGTTACGCGAACGCCCCGACCCGTTCCAGTGGCGTGCTTCGCAGCGATCAGGCCGGCCGTGATCCAGCCTGCTGTTCCGCCGCCGACCACTACGACGTCTCGCATTCTCCGATCGCCTCCTCGATTCATCTCAAAAAAGTACCGCTGCCGAAGCAGCGGCGTCAAATGAGAGAGTCTTGGTTAGATCAGAACTGGTATCGAGCACCGAGATTGAAACGGGTCCCGTACTGGTTGCCTCGCAGGAATTGCTCCGGGTACCGAACGTAAACGCGTTGTACCTCATCGGTTACATTGAGCGCTTCGACGAAGAAGTCCAGATTGTCGTTGAACTTGTAGGTCAGGTTGACGTCGACCGGCGCAAATTCCTCGGTATAGACCGGGGCACCGAACTGATCGAAGCCGCTCAGGAACTCGTCGCGCCAGTTCCAGGCCACCCGAGCCGACCAGGTCTGGTTCTCGTAGAACCCGATAAGATTGGCCGTATCGCTCAGCCCCGGTAGCGCAAAGCTCTGGTTGAGGATTTCCCGGTCCGCTTCCACGTCGCCGTTGACGATCGTGGCGTTGGCCTGGACACCAAAGCCGCTGTCACCGAAGAGATGCTGCACCGCGATCTCGTATCCCCAGACGTTGCCGACTTCCTGGTTGCTCGTCGTCGTGACGCTGAATACGGCCAGTGGATCGCCGTCCTGCGCGCGGATCGGCGTCGTCGGATCCACACCACGGATTTCATTGATTCGGCGGAAGACCTCCTGGTCGGTCGGGCTGATGCCCTCATCGACCAGTTCGGCGCGAGCCTGTTCGGCCAGAGCCCCGATGTAGGGGTCAAGCAGGCCTTCGAACGTGCGTTCCTCGGTGGTCGAAACCAGGAAGTTGTCGACCCGCTTGCGGAAGTGGTTAAACGACAGGTAGCTGCCCGGTGCGTAGTACCACTCGACACCCAGATCGAAGTTGTCGGATACATAGGGCAGCAGGTCCGGATTGCCGGTATTCACGCGGCGGTTACGGACAGTGGGATTGCCGACGAACTCCCGGTTGGGACCGAGCGCACCAATTGGTGGTCGCGCAATGGTGCGTGAATAGGCGAATCGCGCAATGACATCCGGCACGACCTCGAGATTGAAAGCAACGTTCGGCAGCCAGAAATCGTTACTGCCTTCGCCGCGTCTCAACTCAGGCTCGTTCGCAAATTCATAGCTGAATTCGTTGCCGCCGACCCACACGATTGCCGTCGCCGGCACTTCCTGACCGAAGGAGACGGTCTCGGTTTCCTCATAACGGAGACCGACAACTGCATTCCACGGCATGCCGTTGAACGTATCCTCGAAGGTGGCCTGGGTATAGAAGGCGTTGACCGTCTCTTCCACTTTGGAAACACCCGAGTTGCCCAGAGGCCCGGGCCAGAATCGACCCCGATCACCCGAAGGGTCCTGGAAGTCCGGCCCCCAGAACGCGGCATCGGGCCAGTAGCAGCAGGGGAAGTTGTCGGCGCCGATCGTTTCCCACATGTCGATGAGGTAGCCCACCGGCGCGGTGTAGTAGTGATCGTAGGAGAAGTTTCCACCGTTGGAGAAGGCATCAAGCAAGCCGTCGAAACTGCCTTCCTGCCACTGATCGTCCGGCCAGTGCTGTGCAGAAGTCAGCCAGAAGCCGGCCGGCAGCAAGCCCGAGTAGGCGTTGCGTTGATCGAAATCCTGCTCGGTGCGTGAAAAACCGAAATCGATGTGGGCCAGGGCCCCGTCCTGCTTGTTGAGCCAGCTGCCGCCCAACTGGTACTGGTCGATATCGTTTTCGAGGTCCAGATTGAAAGCCTGACCGAACAGCGAGCCGATGTCCTGTCGCAGCAGGCCGTCCTGCGGGCCGCCATCCGGACCGGTGCTGCGGAAGTCGACGTCAAAGCGCGGAATTCCGCTGCCAGTAAAGAAGGCGCGCTGCTCATTGATCGTGGCCGTGAAAGGTCCGGCATTGGGATCGAAGCCGCACCAATCGCAGGAAGTGTTGCCGATAATCAGGTTGAGCGAGCTGCCCGGCTCGCCGTTGATGCCGCCACCGCGCAACTGGGAGGACGAGGAATGCGCGTCAAAGGTGAACTCCAGCGCATCCGTCACGGCCCACTCGGCATTGAATCCCAGGGAATTGTTCTCCTTGATCGTGTGGTCCTTGGAGATATTGGTCGAAAAGTCGCCACAGGCCTGGGCGACCTCGGTGACCGAGCCGCGCTCGTTGACCGTCGCGTCGATGTTGGGGCACTCGAACCAGATGCCCACGCTGTTGGCATCTCTCTCGAAATCCACTTCCGAGTAGGTATAGTCGAGCGACATGGTCAGACGATCCGACGGGCGGAACTGCAGGACAGCCTGGCCATTGATGCGCTCGCGCGAGATGTCTCCCCAGCCGTAGCCCACGTTCTGCGGATGCCACCAGGTGCCGTCTTCCCGCTGATTATTGTCGTTGATGTTGCCGCCGTTGAGCTGAAGATTCGGGCCCCAGTTATCGACCGAAGCGTTCTCTTCCCGATTGTCCCGCCGCTGGAACGAACCGCTGATCAGGATGCCGATCGTGTCGTTGGCGAAGGTATTCGAGTACAAACCTGCAAGTTCGGGCGTCCACTCGTCGAGGTCGCCAACATCGGCGTCCGACGAAGAAGTCTCATGCACCGCCTTGCCACTGAGCACGGCCTGCATACCCGGGCGATCCAGCGGTCGAGGCGTCAGGATATTGACCGTCGAGCCGATGCCGCCGGTGGGCACTTCGGCACGAGGAGACTTGTAGATTTCAACCGCGCTGATGCCCGTCGTCGACAGGTCGGCGAAGTCGAAGGAACGTCCACCGGCTGTGGGCATGGACCGACCGTTGAGCGTAACCAGGTTGAAATCGGGGCCGAAGCCGCGAACGGTGATCCGGGAGCCCTCGTTATTGCTGCGGTCGATCGAAACACCGGGAATCCGTTGCAGGGATTCAGCCAGGTTCTGGTCGGGGAATTTGCCCATGTCTTCGGCGGTCACCGCGTCGACGAAGCCGATGGCGTTCCGCTTGCGGTCCATGGCGCGCACGATGCTGGCCTTGTAGCCAGTTACAGTCAGCGTCTCCAGCTCGCGAGATGCATCCGATTCCCGGCGCTGATCCTCTTCCTCGTTGGTTTCGGCCTGCTGGTCCGCGCCTTGCTCCTGCTCAGCGTCCTGTGCAAACGCGGTGCCGGCATGCAGCGCAAACGCAATACTGGTCGCCAGTGCGGTTCGGCGTAGATTCAGTCGTCCCATTGTTCTCTTACCCCGTGCTTCTGCGGGTCACCCCGCGTTGTCCGAGCCGGTTTCCGGCATTCTTGAAGATTCTTCGTCCCTCGAAGAGATTCTCTATCGGGCCACCGAGTGACACGGCGACCAGCTTGTTGAGGACACCTTAACTCAAAATGACAGCGCTGACAATTCATTTTTTGCAGTTTTTTGACGGGCGTTCTTGCCGCCCGAAGCGGAACTCGATCAGGAACTACAGCGCAGATCCGCAGTGTCGGCCGCATCGCGGACGAGCCGGATATCGGCCACGCTGATAACCGCTTCCCGCGCGGTTACCATCACCGCCAGGCCCTGCAGGGCCGAGAGATTCGCACCGGCCTCGACCAGGCAGGCCAGGTCGATGTCGAGCGTGCGCCAGACACCGACTGGCGTGTCCTCGAGAGCGGCTGACAGACTGATCTCGCCGCCGCAGCCATGACCGCAGTCGAAGCGAAGAGCCAGGTCCTCCGGAAGCGTCTGTTCCGGCCTTAAATCGAAGCGAAGTACAGCGTTGTCTTTGCCAAAAGCACCCAAATCGAGCGGTGCAGCCAACTGCAGGGTGACCGCCCCGGTCGCCTCGCCGGACCAGGTGACCCGCCTGGCATCGCCCTGAATGTAGCGATCAGCCGGTTCGGCCGTAACCGTCGATGCCGGTGCATTTTCACCAAGGGCCGGCCCGATGACGAGCTCCCAGGGCGGCTGCGCAGCGCCGTCGAAAAGAACCCAGTCCCCCGACTCGGGCACACGGTCGTCGCGCCGGGGGGCCATGGCGGTTTCGTCGAGAGGACCCAGGTCCGAGGAACTGGCATAGTCCAGACCGTAGCCGACTCCGAACAGTTCGGGAAAGGCACCGTCTGCCGCGGGCGTGGGCGCGGCCGGCCAGGCAAAGGGTAGACGCCCGGCGAAGTCGTGCTGGGCCGCACCGTCCGGACCGGCCAGGAGCATATCGGCGACGCCGGCACCCTCGGTACCCGGAAGCCAGGCGGCGACAAAGGCGTCGGAGCGATTCATTTCCGGATGCACCCACAGCGGGCGCCCGGACAGGAAGACCGACACGATTGGCTTTTCGAGACCCCCAAGCCGGTCGAGCAGGTCCAGGGCCTGGCGACTCCCGGCCTGGAACTCCAGCGTATCGACATCACCCTGACCTTCTGCGTAGGGGTCTTCGCCGTAAACGGCAATCACGGCGTCGGGCTCGAAGTCCGAAAGCGCGGATTCACCCAGGCGGACTTCGCCCCCGGCGGCTGCCACCTGTTCGGCAATTCCGGCGTAAATGGATCGCCCTTTGGGGAAACGGTCATTGGCGTCTTTTACCCCCTGCCAATCCAGGGTCCAGCCGCCGGACTGCTTGCCGATATCATCGGCACCGTCTCCGACCACCAGAATCTTCGACCCGGGATCGAGGGGCAACACGCCGCCGTTATTCTTGAGCAGAACCAGTGATTGGCGAACCGCTCGACGGGCCAGGGCGGTATGTGCATCGACGTTGGGCAACTGATCGCGGCCCGCCGGAACGGGCTGATCGAACAGTCCGGCACGTTTTTTCACGCGCAGGATCCGCCGCACCGCATCATCCAGTCTTTCCATCGGCAGCCGGCCGTTTCGGGCGTGCTCGAGCAAGCTATCGCGGAAGGCACGCCAGTCTTCAGGCACCATGAACATATCCACGCCGGCTTCGAGTGCCTCGAGGCAATCGGTGACGCTGCATCCGGGTAGCTGGCCGTGGCCGTTCCAGTCACCGATGACGAAGCCATCGAATCCCAGCCGCCCCTTGAGCACGTCGGTCAGGAGGTAACGGTGGCCGTGCATTTTCCGACCTTGCCAGGACGAAAACGACGCCATGACCGTCTGGACGCCAGCCTCGATGGCGGCCGGGTACGGGCGCCCGTGGATGTCAGCCAATACGTCTTCGGGCACGCGAACGTCGCCCTGATCCACGCCCTCGAAGGTGCCGCCGTCGCCGACGAAATGCTTGGCCGTCGCCAACACCCTGGGGGGTTCAAGCCAGGCCTCGCCTGGCTCGCCCTGCAAACCGACGATGGCGGCCCGGCCGAGCTCGGTGACGATCGCCGGATCACTGGAAAAGGATTCGTAGGCGCGCCCCCAGCGGAGGTCGCGAGATACCGCGAGCGTCGGCGCAAAATTCCAGTCGATACCGGTCGCCGCGACCTGCTCGGCTGTGGCCCGTCCGATGGCGCGAACAAGCTCGGCATCACGTGTGGCGCCAAGCGCCACGTTGTGCGGGAATACGGTGGCACCGAAAACGTTGTTGTGGCCATGAACGGCGTCGGTGCCCCATAGCAGGGGAATGGCCGGATCTCCATTTCCGGCCTCCAGGGCCGCCGAATGCATCCGCTCGGACAGATCGACCCAGTCGGATACGGCTGCGCGCCCGTCGCCCCCCGGGAAGGAGCCGCCGCCATTGAGGACCGATCCCAGCGCATAGCCCCGCACTTCCTCGGGTGTCACGTGTTTGATCTCGGCCTGGATGATTTGACCGACCTTGCGCTCCAGCGACATGCGGGAGAGCAGATCATCGACAAACCGCTCCACCTCCGGATCGGATTCGGCTTGGATGTGCGGCCAGGGCGACGCGGCAGCGGCACTGGATTGCGGCTCGCTTTCCATGGGCGCAGACGAAGCCTTGGTAGGGGCGTCCACGTCCTCGGACGCGCGGCATCCAACAACCGCAGCGGCGGCAAGCACCACCGCGACCATGACGGCGGCTACGCCGATCCTCGGTACAGAAATTGACGGCATCCTGTTCTCCTGAAAAGTCTCGTAATTCGGAAAGCGCGAAGCGGCTCAGGCCCCGGTGCCTGGCGGAGCTGTTGTCGCCCTGACCACCAGCGGCGCCTCGAAAACCTCCACGCCGCGCGTGGATTGGCCCGGCGGCGACTGGCGGCGAACGATGGCGTCGAGCAGGAGCTCTGTCGCGCGGTAGACCATGGGGCGGATGGGTTGACGCACGGTGGTGAGAGCCGGCCAAACCGCCCGGGAAATCGGCGTATCGTCGTAACCGGCCACCGAAAGTTGTTCAGGCACCCGGCAGCCCCGGTCGAGGGCAACCTGGAGAAGTCCGGCGGCCATTTCGTCGTTACTGGCGAAGATTGCGGTCGGACGCTGGGTCATATCGAGAAAATACGCGGCCGCCCGCCGGCCGGACTCAAGATCGAATCGACCTTCGAACACCAGTTCCGGGTCGTAGTCGATTTCGGCGCGCGCCAAGCCCATGCGATAACCCTCCAGTCTTGCCGAGGCCGCACCGTGATTCGCGGGCCCGGTCACGAAACCGATCCGGTCGTGTCCCAGGCCGGTAAGGTGCTCGACCACCATGGCCGCAGCCATCCGGTCGTCGATCGCCACACCAATACCCGGACGGCCGTCCAATGGCGCAACGCGCGCGTAAGGAAGATCGAGGCGGTCAAGCGCATCGATCACTTCGGGCACATCACCGATGGGCGGGATCAGCAGCAACCCGTCAACGCGCGACTGCGACAGAAAGCGGGTAATGCTGCCGGCCAGATCCGGGTCATCCTGCTCCGGAGCCAACAAGGAAACCCCGTAGCCGGCGGCTTCACTGGCCTGCAGTGCGCCGGAGGTGGCCTGGAAGAGATAGTTGGGGCTGGGGTTGTCGTAGATCAGGCCGATCATCCGCGACCGGGTGCCGGCCAGGCCTCTCGCGGAAGGGTGGGGCGAATAATCGAGTGCTTCGACCGCTTTCTCCACCTTGGCGCGCGTGGCCGGACGAACATTGGGCTCGTTGTTGAGCACACGCGAGACCGTCTTGATGGATACACCCGATAGCTCGGCCACTTCGTTGATCGTGACTCGACCGGAGTTGGGTCGTTGTCGTCGATTCACCATGTGTTTCGTCCCTCCGGAGCCGCGCCGGGGCCCCCAGACGAAGCCCGGTCCTCGCATTGCGATTCTGATTCGGCTGCAAGCATAATGCAAAATGACAGCGCTAACAATTGTCAGACTGCAGATTACTTCCGGGGCAAGAGCAGATCGTCATCGACCGGCCCATCAATACAGACTGTCTCCTGGCCGGTCGACGCCAAACCTCCGATGCTCAAGCTTGCGCGTCTCTGGACATATCCTCGAGCGTTCGCCCTTTGGTTTCTTTCACAAGACGCCTGACGAAGACGTAAGCGATCAGTCCGAAGGTTGCATAGATTCCGTAAGAGAACCCGAGGCCGATGCTCGCGAGCATGATCGGGAACGTCATGGTGATCAGGAAATTCGAACCCCACTGCACCAGCCCACAGAATGCGAGAGCAGCGCCGCGGAACTGGTTCGGGAACATTTCGCCCAGCATGACCCACATGACAGGACCCCATGAGAACGCGAAGAACGCGATATAGGCATTAGCCGCCAGCAGCGCATAAAGGCCGTTGTTTCCTTCCAGCATCAAGCCGCCGCTTGCGTTGACACCTGCCGTGCCGAAGAGAATTGCGAGCACGCCGAGCATCACTGCCTGACCCAACGCACCCACCAGGAGCAGTGGCTTGCGTCCGACCTTGTCAACAAGAGCGATCGCCACGAAAGTGAAGAGCACGTTGACCGAGCCGCTGATCACGTTCTGCAGCAGTGCGTTCTCTTCCGTAAAGCCCGCAGCCTGCCAGAGCGTGGCACCGTAATAGAACACCACGTTGATGCCTGTAAACTGCTGTAAGGCAGCCAGGCCGACGCCCACCCAGACAATCGGATGGATTCTGCCCGTGTACTTGCTGACGATGTCGCGCAGACTGGGCTTGCTGCCTTCGACGAGCGTCGACCTGATGTCGTTTACTTTCGCCTGTGCATCAACCGTGTCCGACAAACTTCGGAGAACCCCTTTGGCCTGGTCCAACTTGCCGGCTGCAACAAGATAGCGAGGGGACTCGGGAATGAAGAACAGGGCAATCAGAAAGATGGAAGCCGGAAGTATTTCCACCCAGAACATCCATTGATAGGTCTGGAAGCCGCCCCAGAGCACTGCACCAGCGCTGCCTGAAATACCTGCCAGCCAGTAATTACTCAGAAATGCAGCAAAAAGCCCGATCACGATCATCAGCTGCTGCAGAGTGGCCAGGCGCCCCCGGATTTTTGCCGGAGCAATTTCACTGATATAGGCCGGAGCCAGGATACTGGCGGCACCGACCGCGAATCCGCCGAGAACCCGGGCAAGAACAAACTGGAGGGAATCGGCCGCGATACCCGAACCCCAGGCGCTTATGATGAATGCGACTGCGGTCATGATCAGGACCGGCTTGCGGCCAATCTTGTCGGCAAGATTCCCGGCAAAGAAGGCTCCGGCGGCACACCCCAACAGCATCGAAGCCACGTTGAAACCTGTGCCAACGGCGTCGGAGTCAAAGGCGAGCTGTAGCGCGTCAACCGTACCGTTGATCACGCCACTGTCAAAACCGAACAAGAAGCCCCCGATCGCGGCCACAATCGACAGAAAAAGAACCCGCCCTATATTGCCGGCACCCTCAATTACTGCTTCGTCTGCGTTTTTCATATCTATCCCGTTAGTCAGATTTGTTATTCAAACTGAGTCAGTCCAGCCTCACACGGTTGACGCACTCGCGGGCCAGCGCCTCGATGCGCGGCCAATCGCCCCCCGTGACGGCGTCCATCGGAACCATCCAGGACCCGCCCACGCAGCGCACATTGGGCAGGGCGAGATACTCACGGAAGTTCTTCGGGCCAATACCGCCGGTGGGGCAAAAGGCCACGTCGGGGAAGGGGCCGTACAGACTTCTAAGCATGGAGACGCCGCCGATGGCGGCGGCCGGAAAGAACTTGAAGCGCGTCCAGCCGGCTTCCCTGCCAGCCATGATTTCTCCAGCCGTGGCGACGCCGGGAAGAAACGGCAAGCCGAGACGTCTGGCCCGTTCGTACAGGCCGGCAGTCGCACCGGGGGAGATCGCGAATCGCGCACCTGCATCGGCCACGCGATCCAGATCGTCGGGCGTAAGGACCGTGCCGGCACCGACCTGCGCCTGCGGCACCTCCTCGGAAATGCGCCGGATGGCGGTCAACGCCTGTTCGGTCCGAAGCGTGATCTCCAGCACCGTCAGACCGGCGTCGACCAGCGTGCTCGCCAGGGGCACGACCTGGCCGGCATCGGCGACAGTCAGCACGGGAATCACCGGGGCAGCACCCATCAGTTGATCGAGGGTGCGCATGTCGGGCGTGGAAATCATGTCGCGGGTACCGGCCGCTTGACGTCGCGTAGCGCTAGCGCGGCGCCCAGCAGGCCCGGCTCGGGATGCGTGACCAGCACCACGCGAACGACTTCGAGCCAGGCGGCAAATCGACCCTTGTCCAGGAAGCGCTCGATGAAAGCGCTGGAATTCAGGAAAGAGCCGAAACGCGGAGCGATGCCGCCGGCAATGGCCACGGTTCGCGCCCCGTGGATAAGGGCGCAATCCCCGGCAAAACTGCCGAGCACAGCGCAGAAACGAGCCAGCGCGCGGCGCGATACGACATCCTCGCCCTCCAGGGCCTGGGTCACGATGTCGGCCGGCGAAAGCAGGGAATCGTTCGGTGTCTGGGCCTTTGAGGGCTCACGACCCGAAAGCGCTGCGTGAATGCGACCGAGACCGCCTCCCGACAGTACGCGCTCTACCGAGACCCGGCCGTGGCGTGCGGCGAGCCAGTCGTGAATCATCTGCTCTTCGCTGCCCTGCGGCGCGTAACTGACATGGCCGCCCTCGGTTTCGATCACATGCCAATTGTCGATCTCGAATTGCGTGATCAGGGCCACCCCCATGCCAGTGCCGGGCCCGATCACGCTGATCGGCGCAAGGGGTCCGGAATGCGCGCCATGGTGGAGAATCAGCTTCTCGTCGTCACGCAGAGCCGGAATCGATCGGGCGGCCGCACCGAAGTCGTTGATCACCAGCAGCTCCTCGAGCCCGAGCTCCTGCTTGAGCTCGCGACGGCTGAACGACCAGGCCCGATTGGTCAGGCGAATCTCGTCGCCCGTCACGGGGCAGGCCACGGCAATGGCGGCGCGGGAAATGCGTGCACGCCCGTTTACGCTCGCAAGATAGTGGCGTGCCGCGTGCTGAAGGCTGGCGAATTGGTCGGCGGAGAACTTCTGCTCGTCGTGCAGTTTCGGACGCTTGCCGTGATCCAGGTCGGCGAGTGCGAAGCGTGCATTGGTGCCGCCGATGTCGGCGACCAGCACCAGTTCAGTGGCATGCATGCTCATTCGGACACAAACAGGATGCTTGCGCCGGACTCGGCGTCGCTGACCTGCGCCCGCATGGCGCCGAACAGTTCACGCCCGATCCCGGCCCGGTTGGCCGCAAGATCGAGGGGACGCGGTTCGCGGCGGCGCAATGTCTCGGCATCGACGGCGCAGTCCAGGCGCCCCATCTCGGCGTCGATGATCACCTCGTCGCCCGCTTCGAGCCGACCGATGAGTCCGTCCCGGGCCGCTTCCGGGACCACGTGAATGGCCGCCAGCACGCTGCCGGAGGCGCCGGACATCCGCCCGTCGGTGAGCAGTGCGACGCGCTGGCCGCGGTCCTGGAGAACCTGCAGCGTGGGGGTGAGCTTGTGCAATTCGGGCATGCCGTTGCCATGCGGGCCCTGGCCGCGGATGACGGCCACGAAGTCACCGTCGAGGACGCCGTCGCGAAACGCCCGGAGTAACTCGTCCTGCGAGTCGAATACCCGGGCCGGTGCCTGGATGCGCCGGTGCTCGGGCTCGACAGCCGATATCTTGACGATGGCGCGACCCAGGTTGCCCTGCAGCAGGCGAATTCCGCCTTCCGGGGCAAATGGCCGCTCGGCGCCACGCAGAATGGCGTTGTCCCCGGATTGCTCCACTGCCGGCTTCCAGTCGAGTCGCTCACCGTCGAGGAACGGGTCCTGCGCCTGCGCATAAAGGTCGCCGCCATGGATGGTCCTGATATCCGGGTGCAACAGGCCGGCATCCAGCAGTTCACGGATCACGAAGGCCATGCCGCCCGCCTCGTGGAAATGGTTCACGTCGGCCTCGCCGTTGGGATAGATCCGGGTCAGGAGCGGGGTGGCCCTGGAGATCTCATCCAGGTCGGTCCAGTCGATGGCAATGCCGGCTGCACGCGCTATCGCGACCAGGTGAATGGCGTGGTTGGTCGAACCGCCGGTGGCTGACAGGCCCACCATGGCGTTGACGATGGCCTTCTCGTCGACCGTACGCCCCAGCGGTGTAAAGGCATCCCCCTGCGCGGTGATTTCGCAAGCGCGCTCGCCCGCGGCCAGGGTCAGCCGCTCGCGCAGGGTCGTATTGGGATTGACGAAGGCACTACCGGGCAGATGAAGACCCATGACTTCCATCATCATCTGGTTGGAATTGGCCGTACCGTAGAAGGTGCAGGTGCCGGGTGAATGATAAGACTGTGATTCGGCTTCGAGCAGGTCCTCCCGCGAAGCCTTGCCCTCGGCGTGGGCCTTGCGTACCCGGGCCTTTTCCTTGTTGGGCAAGCCCGAGGGCATCGGGCCGCCCGGCACCAGGATGGTCGGGACGTGCCCGAAGGCCAGCGCACCAATCAGCAAGCCCGGCACGATCTTGTCGCAAACGCCCAGCAGCAGGGCTGCATCGAAGGTGTTGTGCGACAGCGCCACGGCCGTGGCTTGGGCAATCACGTCGCGCGAGAACAGCGACAGCTCCATCCCCGGCTGACCCTGCGTGACCCCGTCACACATCGCGGGTACGCCACCGGCGACCTGCGCGCTGCAGCCGCGGCTCTGGGCAGCGAACTTGATCAGCGCGGGGAATTTTTCCAGCGGCTGGTGGGCGGAAAGCATGTCGTTGTAGGCCGTGACGATTCCAATGTTGGGCGCCTGCATGGCCTTGAGAACGGGCTTGTCCTCGCCGGAAGCGGCGAAGGCGTGCGCGACGTTGCTACAGCTGACGCGCGAGCGCGCTGGACCGGAGCCAACGGCACCGTCAATACGCTCGAGATAACTCGAGCGACTCGCCTCGGAGCGCTTTCGAATTCGCTCGGTGACGGACTCGATGGTCGGATGCATGCTCATGGACTCCAGTGTATTTCCAGCGGCGGGCCGTTATGCGCCAGAAGCGCGGCGACGGGACAGTCGCGCGGGTCGGCGCCGCGCGCGGATTCCAGCACCTCGCGCTTGCGCCGACCGCGCAGGACCAGTACCAGGTAACGACTGGCCGCAATCGCCGAAAGGGTCAGCGAGACGCGCTCGAACGGCGCGTCTTCGGGCATCGGGTCGGGTGTGACGATCACCAGGGCTTCGCTGCCGGCGGGATCGAGACCGACATCGAGTTCCGGCGCGGCGGGAAACAACGAGGCGAAATGTCCGTCGGCACCCATACCCAGCACGCAGGCGTCGAATGGTGCGGGCGTTTCGGCCAGCGTGCGTCTTGCGGTTTCCAGCGACGGTTCGGGGCCCGGCGTATCGGGCACGAGCTTGCCGAAACGAGGGTCGACGTCGTCGAAGGCCGCCCGGATCGCGCGCAGGTTGCAGGCATCATGGTCAGCGGCAACCCAGCGCTCATCGCCGGGCAACAGCGTCACGCGCGGCCAGTCCAATGCTTCGCTGGCGAGGCGGCGATAGAGCGGAAACGGCGTCGACCCGCCGGCCAGCGCCATGGATGCGGCGCTGCGTTCTGCCACAGCGTTACGAAGCGCCTGGGCGAGCCTCGGCGCCAGCACATTGCACAGCGTGTCGAAATCGGGATGTTCGATGAAATCGGCCACGCCCTACTCCCGCCAGCTGTGGCCGTGTCGTTCGGTCAGGGCCACGGCGCTCGACGGCCCCCAGGTGCCGGCCGGATAAGCCTTTGGCGCAGCCTCCCGTTTTTGCCAGCCCTCGTAGATCGAGTCGACCCATCCCCAGGCCGTTTCCACTTCGTCGCGTCGCACGAAAAGCGTGCTGTTGCCCTCGATGGCGTCGAGATAAAGGCGTTCGTAGGCGAGGCGCCGGTGTTCCTGGTCGAAAGCGTTGTGGCGATCCAGGTCGAGCGCAACCTGGCTGAGTTGGACGCCGTCACGGTCCAGTCCCGGCTTCTTGTTCATCAGACACAGGGCGATATGCTCTTCGGGCTGTAGCCGGATGATCAGCGCGTTCGGCTGCATGGCGCCGCCCGCGGTGCCGTAGATCGAGTGGGGCACGGGCCGGAAGCGGATGTAGATCTCGGTCAGGCGGTGGGGCATGCGCTTGCCCGTACGCAGATAGAACGGCACCCCCGACCAGCGCCAATTGTCGATGTGAGCACGCAGGGCAACATAAGTCTCGGTTCGACTGTCCTTGCCCAGTTCTTCGAGGTAGCCGGGAACCGCCTGACCATCGATCGCCCCAGCCGTGTACTGGCCGGCGACTGTGTTCTTGTCCAGCGCTTCTCCGGTCATGGGGCGAAGCGAATTGAGCACCTTCAACTTTTCGTTACGTACCGCGGTCGGCTCGAAGTGCGACGGCGGCTCCATGGCGGTCAGGCAAAGCAGTTGCAGCATGTGATTCTGCACCATGTCGCGCATGGCGCCATAGTTGTCGTAATAGCCGGCACGATCCTCCACGCCGACAGTTTCGGCCACCGTGATCTGCACCTGTTCGATGTGCTGGGCGTTCCAGATGGGCTCGAACAGGGCATTACTGAACCGCAAGGCCAGCAGGTTCTGAACGCCATCCTTGCCCAGATAATGGTCGACGCGATAGATCTGCGATTCGTCGAAAACCTCGCCGACACCCTCGTTGATGGAAATGGAGCTTTCGAGATCGTGGCCGATGGGTTTTTCCAGCATGACCCGGGCGCCCGGGTCATTGAGCCCGGCCTGCGCCAGGGCCGCGCAAATCGTGGCGTACCAGCTTGGCGCCGTGGACAGGTGAAACAGAATGTCTCCATCGGCACGCCGCCGCCGAATATGCCCGGTCAATGTCTCGACCGAATCTTCCAACGACAGGTCGACAGAGTGATAGTCCAGCCGTTCGAGCAATCGATCAACAGAAGGCTGATCGTCCGCCGTTGCGCGCTCAGCGATGCCCTCGCGGCAAAGTTCGGCAAACGCCTCGCGCGACATCTCGGTGCGGGCACAACCGAGGATCCGAAGATCTTCCGGCAGCAATCCGTCGCGCTCGAGACCGAACAACGACGGCAGCAGCATGCGCTGGGCGAGGTCGCCGGTAGCGCCGAAAATGACCAGGTTGGAGGCGGCTTGAATCGACATAGCGTGTTCCTTTGACGCGCACTAGCGTAGCGCTTTACGACAGCGCTGTCACCCATGGCACCAAAAATAGCGGGAAATCCATCCCGCCGGCAGCCATGACCCGATCGTTCAGGACGTGGTCGCGTCGTAACGACGGCTCATCAACCACAGGATCAGCAGAATGGCCGGAATACCCAGCGCCGAGGCGTAGAGGAAGAAAAACACGTAGCCGGCGTTGTCGACGATCCAGCCCGACGGGCCGCCCAGCAGCTTGCCCGGCAGGGTCATGAAGGAGCTGAACAGGGCGTATTGCGTTGCCGTGTAGCGGCGACTGACCAGCGCCGACAGCCAGGCGATGAAGACCGTAGCCGACAGGCCGTTGGCCAGGTTGTCGGCGCCGATGGTCATGAACAGCGCCCAGAGTTCGGCGCCGATGGTCGCCAGCCAGGCGAACAGCAGGTTGGTCACCGCCACGATGATGGCCGAGGCCAGCAGCATCGGCATCAGACCGTAGCGCGCCACCAGCACCCCGCCGAGCAGTCCACCGGTGATGGTCATGGCGATGCCGAACACGTTGGTGACCGTGGCGATCTCGCTTAAGCTGAAGCCCAGGTCCAGGTAAAGCGGGTTGGCCATCGCCGCCATCGAGATGTCGGAGACCTTGAACAAGCCGATCAGGGCCAGCACGGCCAGCGCCATCCAGCCGTTGCGGCGGAAGAAATCCACCAGCGGTGCAACCACCGCGCCGGTCAGCCAGGCGCCGACGTCCTGGAACCGGCCCCTGAGACGCGATCGTTCGCGGTAGCCGATCACAAGTGGATCCTGCTCGATGTCGAGCCGCTCCAGCGAGGTAGGCTCGGGGGAAATCAGCACCGCGAACACGCCCACGAGCACCAGCGCGCTCATGCACAGGTAGGCGAGCGTCCAGGTGGCAAAGTCGGCGATGTAGAGCGCACCGGCACCGGTGGCGAGCAGGGCCATCCTGTAACCGAGCACATAGGTCCCGGCCAGGGCGGCCTGGAACTCGTTGCTGTCGGATTCGATCCGGAAGGCGTCGATGGTGATGTCCTGGGTGGCCGCCGAAAAGGCCACCAGCACGGCCAGCAAAGCGACCTGGGTCAGTTGCATGGTCGGATCGGTCAGCGCCATCCCGGCCAGGCCGGCCATGATGCCGATCTGGGCCAGCAGCATCCAGCCGCGACGCTGGCCGAAGGCCCGGGTCAGAAGCGGCAGGCGCACACGGTCGACGACCGGCGACCAGAAGACCTTGATCGAGTAGGTGATGCCGATCCAGGCGAAGAAGCCGATGGCCGTGCGCGATACCCCTTCGTCGCGCAGCCAGGCGGTCAGGGTGGAAAACACCAGCATGTACGGTATGCCGGCGGAAAACCCCAGCAGCAACATGCGCAGCACCGTCGGCCGGGTATAGACCGCCCAGGCATGCCGCCAGCCGGTGGCCGACTCAGTCGTCATAATCGAGAATCAGCGGGGCGTGATCGGAAAAGTTCTCATCGGTGTAGATCTCGGCCGAGCGTGCACGTTCGGCCAGGCCTGAGGTGGTGACCTGGTAGTCGATGCGCCAGCCCACGTTCTTCTCGCGCGCCCGTCCGCGTTGGGACCACCAGGTGTAGCGATCCGGGTTGGGGTCGACCCGGCGAAAGGCATCGACCATCCCGACCGGTCCGAACACCTCGTCAAGCCAGGCCCGCTCCTCGGGCAGGAAGCCGGAGTTCTTCTGATTGGCCTTCCAGTTCTTGAGATCGATTTCCTTGTGGGCGATGTTCCAGTCGCCGCAGATGACGTAATCGCGGTCGTGGCCGGCCAGCTCTTCAAGATGTGGATGGAGACGTTCCATGCAGCGGTACTTGAACTGCTGACGCTCGTCCTTCGAAGTGCCGGAGGGCAGGTAGAGCGAGACCACGCTCAGGTCCTCGAAATCGGCCTGCAGCCAGCGGCCCTCCCGGTCGAAATCCTCCCAGCCCAGACCGTAGACCACCCGCACCGGCTGGTGCTTCGAATACAGCGCCACCCCCGAGTAGCCCTTCTTCTCGGCATCGTGGTAGTAGCAGTGATAGCCGATTGGAAAGAAGTCGCGGTCGGCCAGTTGCCAGTGCTGGGCCTTGGTCTCCTGGATGCAGACAAAATCGGCATCCTGCTTCTTCAACCAATCGAAGAAACCCTTGCGATGGGCCGCGCGAATGCCGTTGGCGTTGAGGCTGATAATTCTCATGCCGGAGTTTTCTGGAAGCCAGCGTCGTATGGTAGCCCAAGCAAGCCCGGCCACTGCCTGCCGACCGCGGGGCAAAAGAATGCAGGTGCGCATGACGCCAACCGGACCATCGCCTAGAATGACGCCATGCTCAAACCCTGGACAGACCGTTTCCTGCAGTTGGCACTCGATCGCGAGGCGCTGCGCTTTGGCGAGTTCACGCTCAAATCGGGGCGCATCAGCCCCTATTTCTTCAACGCCGGCGAGTTCAGTACCGGCCGCGCAATCGACACCCTGGCACGTTGCTATGCCGATGCCATCGTCGATTCCGGGCTCGAGTTCGACATGCTCTTCGGGCCAGCCTACAAGGGAATTCCGCTGGCCACGGCGGTGGCCATGAGCCTGGCGAGGGACCACGACATCGATGTGCCCTTCACTTACAACCGCAAGGAAGCCAAGGATCACGGCGAGGGCGGGCAGCTGGTCGGTGCGCCACTTGAAGGCCGCGTACTGATTGTCGATGACGTGATCAGCGCGGGCACCTCGGTGGCAGAATCGCTTGAGCTGATCATGGCAGCCGGCGCCCAGGCTGTCGGAGTCGTTATCGCGCTTGATCGGGAGGAAAAAGGTGCCGGTGACGAGCGTTCGGCCGTCCAGGCCGTTTCCGCCCAGGGCCTGCAGGTCGTCGCCATTGCCGGCCTGCGTGACCTGATCGAGTGGCTGCGTACGCACGACCACGCACCCGATCGCCTGGATGCCATGATAGGCTACCGGCAACGCCACGGCGTATGATTCCTTCCATGCTGCGCATCCTGATCATTTCACTATCTCTGCTGCTGGCGAGCACCTCCGCGCTGGCCCAGGCCTACTATCGCTGGGTGGACGACGACGGCGAAGTCCACTACGGCCAGATGGTGCCGCCGGAATTCAAGGACTACGGTTACGTGCGCCTGGGGCCGGACGGCACCGTGCGCGAACGGGTCGAACCGGCGCTCAGTCCCGAGGAAATCGCCGAGCGTCGGCGCCAGCGCGCTGAAGAGGCCGAACGCGAGGCCGAGCGCCGCAGCCAGGCCAGCCGCGACCGCCTGCTGACTGCCACCTTCAGCAGCGAGCAGAACCTGATGGACGGCATGGAGATGCAACTGGCCGGAATCGAAAGCCAACGCACCTCCACGCGCACGGCGCTCGGGCTGATGGACAGACGATTCGAGACCCTTGTGGCGCGCGCTGCCCCCTACAGCCGCAAGGGGACAGCCGTGCCCGCCGACCTGTCCGAGGCCGTCGACGAGACCCGCGCGGAACTGCGTCGGCTACGCGGTGAACTGGAGCGGCTCAAGCAGCGCGAGGCCGAAACCCGGGAGCAATTCATGGCCGACCTCGAACGCTACCGGGAGCTGACCGGCTCCGAAAATGACGGCTGAGCAAGCCGGCATGTTCACTCGCTGCCCCGGATGCCAGGCCGTCTACGAACTGCGGGCCCGGCTGCTGGCCGAAGCGGCCGGTGTCGTGCGTTGTGGCAGCTGCGGCAAGACCTTCAACAGCCTGTCGGAGTTGTTCGAACACCGCCCCGATCAATCCGATGAAGCCTTGCGCGGCGAAGGCATGCCGCCGCTGCTCGAGCATGTGGAACTGAGGCAGGCCGAACTGCCGGTGGCGTTCGAACCGGTGCCGGACGAAATCGAGACCGACGATCTGTTCACCGAGCCGACGCCGCCGGGCGGGGACTCGATCGTGCGGCGCCATTTCTGGCCGGCGCTCAGTGCGGTCCTGCTGGTTTTGCTGCTGATCCAGCTCTGGGCGCTGTGGCAGACTCCCGGCTCGCCGATTGCCCGCTGGCTTGGCTCCTCGGTCCAGCCCGATGCCGCACTCGATCCCAACCAGACCGTCCAGATCGTCTCGCGCGACATGCATCCCCACCCCAGCCTGGACGACGCGGTGATCGTCAGCACCAGTCTGCGCAACCAGGCCGAAACCGCCATTCCCTTCCCGGTAATCGAGTTTCGCTTCTACGACGCCAGCCAGCAGGTGCTGGGGGTACGGCGAGTGACGCCCGAGGAGTACATCCAGGACCGCGAAGCGCTCGAGCGCGGCCTCGCCGCCGGCCGGATCATGCCGCTGGTGCTGGAATTCGTGATCGGCACCAGCGATCCGGCGGGCTTTCAGATGCGCTTTCATTAGTTAAGAGTGTGTTATCTTTGTTTGCTCGGCGCGAAGCCGGCATCCAAGCAGTATTGAGGAACTCATAAGTTGTCCGACAAGCCCGCAGACGAGAACCTGCGCCTGTACGAATTTGTCTGCTGCGTTGTTCGCAAGTACCTGGCGGACATGGGCGAGACTCCGCCGGACAACCTGCACGAGCTGATCATGGCCGAGGCCGAACGCCCCCTGATCGAAACCGTACTCAAGCACACCGGCGGCAACCAGTCGCGCGCGGCCGACATGCTCGGCATCACCCGCACCACCCTGCGCAACCGCATCCGGCGCTACGGCCTGGAGTAAGGCGACCATGAGTCAAGCGAGCCACCGCTGGGCGCTGTTGAGCGTGTCCGATAAATCCGGCCTGGTGCCCCTTGGCCAAGCCCTGGCACAAGCCGGCTTCGGCCTGCTCTCGACCGGCGGCACGGCGCGCGCGCTCGAGGACGCAGGACTGGCCGTCACCGCGGTGTCGACCCTGACCGGCTTTCCGGAGATCATGGGCGGGCGGGTCAAGACCCTGCATCCCAGGATCCACGGCGGCATTCTCGGACGGCGCGAGTCCGATACCGAGACCATGGATGAACACGGCATCGAGCGCATCGATGTGGTCGTGGTCAATCTCTATCCCTTTGCCGAGACGGTGGCACGTCCCGACTGCACATTCGACGAGGCGATCGAGAACATCGACATCGGCGGGCCGGCCATGCTGCGCGCCGCGGCCAAGAATCATCGCGACGTGTGCGTGCTCTGCAACCCGGATGACTATCCAGCGCTGATCGAATCCCTGCCCGCACTGCCCGACGAGCGCCAGCGCCGCGAACTGGCCTCGCAGGCTTTTGCCCACACCTGCGCCTATGACGGTCAGATCAGCCAGTGGCTGTCGGCGCAAGATGCCGAAAGCGATCTGCCGCCCAGGCTCAACCTCGCCCTCGACGCCGTCCAGCCGCTGCGCTATGGCGAAAATCCACACCAGGCCGCCGGTGTGTATCGTGTCCGCGGCGCGAACCCGACGGGGCTGGCCAACTGCCGACCGCTGCAGGGCAAGCCGTTGAGCTATAACAATCTGCTCGACGCCGATGCCGCCTGGTCGGGTGTGAGCAGCCTGGGTGATACACCGGCCTGCGTCATCGTCAAACACACCAATCCCTGCGGCGCGGCCCAGGGCAGCTCCGTGGCCGAGGCCTACGACAAGGCCCTGGCCTGCGATCCGACCTCGGCCTTCGGCGGCATCATCGCGGTCAATCGCGAAGTCGACGAAGAACTCGCCGAGCGCCTGACGCAGCAGTTCATGGAAGTGTTGATCGCGCCGGCAGTCAGCCAAGAGGCCAGCAAGCGTCTGGCCAGAAAACCCAATGTGCGCGTCCTCACGCCCGGCAGCGCCGCACCGCAGCCGCTCGAGCTTCGCGCCATCGACGGCGGCTGGCTGGTGCAGCAGGCCGATGACTGGCATAGCTTGCCCGATCTGGAAGTCGTCACCGAACGGCCACCCACCGAGGCCGAGCTCGACGACCTGCGCTTTGCCTGGGCAGCCGTTCGCATGGTGCGCTCCAACGCCATCGTCTACGCGAAAGACCGCGCCACCGTTGGCATCGGCGCCGGCCAGATGAGCCGCGTCGACTCGGCCCGCTTTGCCGCACTCAAGGCCGAGGCCGCCGGGCTATCCCTGGACGGCGCAGTGATGGCCTCCGATGCCTTCTTCCCCTTCGCCGACAGCATCGAGGCAGCGGCCGAGCACGGCATCCGCGCAGTGATCCAGCCGGGTGGGTCGAAGCGTGACGGTGAAGTGATTGAAGCCTGCGACAAGCACGGCATTGCGATGGTGCTGACCGGGCGGAGGCACTTCCGGCACTAGGGCTTTAATTGGCTCTGGTGCACGGTGGCCTCACGCCAAGGCACAAAGGCGCTAAGGGCGCCAAGAAAAAAGCGATTGAATTCACCAAAGTCTTTGGCGGCAGCCGACGCATGCTCGGCTGCACACCCGGCGCGGAATCAAAAATCATAAGTACCCTCGGCGAACTTGGCGCCTTCGCGCCTTGGCGTGAACCCTTACCACCCCGAAAATGGACCGAAGCCGGGCTACAATGAGCCGGTACTCAGAATCCGGATAGCACCCCATGAAACTCCTCGTCGTCGGCGGCGGTGGTCGTGAGCATGCGCTGGCCTGGAAGCTGGCGCAATCGGAGAAGGTCAGCGAAGTCATTGTCGCTCCGGGCAACGCCGGAACCGCCCGCGAGCCGGGCATGCGCAATGCCGGGGTCGGCGCCGAAGATATCGACGGGTTGATCGAGCTGGCCCGATCCGAGTCGGTCGGGCTGACCGTGGTCGGCCCCGAGGCGCCTCTGGCGGCCGGCATCGTCGATCGTTTCGAAGCCGCCGGCCTCAAGTGCTTCGGCCCGAGCGCCGACGCCGCGCGACTGGAGTCGTCCAAGGCCTTCGCCAAGGAGTTCATGTCGCGTCACGACATTCCCACGGCAGCGTTCGGCGTGGTCGACAATGTCGAGGAGGGCATGGAGATGATCCACGGCATCGGCCTGCCGGTGGTACTCAAGGCCGATGGCCTGGCCGCCGGCAAGGGTGTCGTCATCTGCGAGGAAGAAGCCGATGCCCGCGCCACGCTCGAGGACATGCTCTCTGGCGAAGCATTCGGCCAGGCCGGGCGGCGGGTCGTCATAGAAGAGTTCCTGATCGGCGAGGAAGCCAGCTTCATCGTCGTTGCCAGCGGCACCCAGTACCTTTCGATGGCCTCCAGCCAGGACCACAAGCGTCGCGACGACGGCGACCGCGGCCCCAATACCGGCGGCATGGGGGCTTACTCTCCCGCTCCCGTGGTCGACGAGACCGTCTACCGCAAGATCATCGGGGACATCATCGAACCCACGCTCTCGGGCCTGGCCGACGACGATTTACCTTTCACCGGGTTTCTCTATGCCGGCGTGATACTGACCGCGACCGGACCCAAGGTGCTCGAATTCAACGTCCGCTTCGGCGACCCGGAAACGCAGCCCATCATGCTGCGGCTCAAATCCGACCTGGTCGAGATCATCGAACACGCCCTCGAGGGCACGCTCGATGACCTCAGCCCGGAGTGGGACGAGCGCACGGCCCTGGCGGTGGTAATGGCCGCCGGCGGCTACCCGGGCCGCTACGACAAGGGTCACCCGATCACCGGCCTGGAGTCGGCCTTTCCCGAGGACGTAAAGGTCTTCCACGCCGGCACGAGCCTGGACGAACACGGCCAGGTGGTCACAAGTGGCGGTCGCGTCCTCGCCCTGTGCGCCCTCGGCGAAACGCCGAAGAAGGCCCAGGCCCGTGCCTACCAGTGGATTGCTCAGATCGGTTTCGAGGATGCGTTCTATCGGTCGGATATTGGCTTTCGAGCCATTGGGCGATCCTGATCGATGGGGGCTTTGTTGAAGTTGTTTGGATCGGGACTCGGGTCCCGGCCTTTCACCGAGTCCCGAGTCCCGAGTCCCGAGTCCCGTTAAGCCGCCATGGACGTCAGCCACCTACTCGACGAGCTCAACGATGCCCAGCGCGAGGCGGTGACCGCCGAGGACGGGCACGTGCTGGTACTCGCCGGCGCCGGGTCGGGCAAGACGCGCGTTCTGGTGCATCGCATCGCCTGGCTGATCCAGGTTCACCACTTGAGCCCGATGAGCCTGCTGGCGGTGACCTTTACCAACAAGGCCGCCGGCGAGATGCGCTCCCGGGTCGGCCAGTTGCTGGGGCTGCGGCCCGACGGGCTGTGGATCGGTACCTTCCACGGCATCTGCCACCGCATTCTGAGAATGCATTCGAAGGAAGCCGGGCTGCCCGAGACCTTCCAGATTCTCGACAGCGAGGACCAGTACCGCTTGATCCGGCGGGTGATCCGCGACATGGAACTCGACGAGGGCGAGTATCCGGCCCGCCAGATGCAGGGCCTGATCAACTACCACAAGGACGAGGGCCGCCGCCCCGAAAACATCGAGGCCTTCGACAATCCGCACGCGCTCACGCAGGTGGACATCTACCGCAACTACGAGGACTACTGCCGGCGCTCCGGCCTGGTGGACTTTGCCGAACTGCTGCTGCGAACGCTCGAGCTGCTGCGCGACAACGACGCGCGCCGGAAGCAGTACCAGGACCGCTTCGGGCACGTCCTGATCGACGAGTTCCAGGACACCAACAAGCTGCAGTACGCGCTGGTGCGGCTGATCGCCGGCCAGCGCGCGCGCTTGTTCGTGGTCGGCGACGACGATCAGTCGATCTACGGCTGGCGCGGCGCCCGGGTCGAGAACGTGTCGGATTTCGCGCGTGATTTCGACCCCGCCATGATTCGCCTGGAGCAGAACTACCGCTCGACGGCCACCATCCTCGAAGCGGCCAACCGGGTCATTTCCCACAACGACGAGCGCATGGGCAAGAACCTGTGGACCGAGGGACAACAGGGCGAGCCGATCCGGGTGTTTTCCGCCTTCAGCGCCGAGGAGGAAGCCGAGTTCGTCGTCGCACGCATTCGCGACTGGCTCGAAGCCGGCGGCGCAGCCACGGAAGCGGCCGTGTTGTATCGCTCCAATGCCCAGTCGCGCCTGTTCGAACATCAGCTGTTGGCCGAGGGCATTCCCTACCGCGTCTATGGCGGCCAGCGCTTCTTCGAGCGCGCCGAAATCAAGGACGCCATGAGCTATCTGCGGCTGGTGCACAACGGCGACGACGACCCGGCCTTCGAGCGCGTGGTCAACGTGCCGGCCCGGGGCATCGGCGAGCGGACCGTCGCCGGCATCCGAGAGCAGGCCCGGTCCGACGGCCAGTCGCTGTTTGCCGCCGCCCGCCAGATGGTCACTGCCGGCGCGCTCAGCGCCCGGGCCGGCAACGCCGTCGGCCAGTTCCTGGACCTGATCGACCGGCTCGATGAGCGCACCCGCGAAGCCGGCCTGGGCGAGATGATGGCCGCGGTGGTCGAGACCGCCGACCTGGCCACCTGGTATCGCAAGCGCGAGGCGCCCGACCGGGCCGAGACCCGCGAGGAAAACCTGACCGAACTGATCCGCGCTGCCGAGACCTTCGCCCAGCCGCTCGAAGACGAGCAGGCGGGCTTGAGCCCGCTGGCGTCTTTCCTGGCCCAGGCCGCGCTCGAGGCCGGCGAGCACCAGGGCGAGAAATGGCAGGACTGCGTGCAGCTGATGACCCTGCATTCGGCCAAGGGCCTGGAGTTTCCACTGGTGTTCATGGCCGGCATGGAAGAAGGCCTGTTCCCGCATCAGAAATCGACCGAGGAGCCCGGCCGGCTGTCCGAGGAACGGCGCCTGTGCTACGTCGGCATGACCCGGGCAATGCAGCGCCTGTATCTGACCTATGCCGAGTCCCGCCAGCTCTACGGTCGCACCGGCACCACTTATCCGTCGCGCTTCCTGTCCGAACTGCCCGAGGAGCTGACCGAGATGGTGCGCCCGCGCATCCAGCATGCCACCGGCGGCGGATTCGGCCCGCGCTCTGGCGACGCCGGCGCGGGATTGGGCTTCGATCTCGGAAGCACCGTCAGCCACGAACGCTTCGGCATCGGCACCGTGGTCAACGTCGAGGGCAGCGGTGACAACGCGCGCGTGCAGATCAACTTCGAGCAGGCCGGCCCGAAATGGCTGGTGCTGTCCTATGCCAACCTGGAGCGGCTGGACTGATGGACGCGCTCGAACTGTGCCGGGGACGGGTGGCGGCGCTGACGCGACGCGACGGCGACCTGCGGGTCCTGGCCCTGCACGGCTGGCTCGACAATGCCCACTCCTTTCTGCCGCTGTCCGGACACCTCGACGGCCTCGACCTGGTGGCCGTCGACTTTCCCGGCCACGGCCTGTCGGCGCATCGACCGGATGGTGTGCCCTATCATTTCGACGATTACGTCTTCGACGTGCTGGCGGTGCTCGACGACCTGGGCTGGGCACGTGCCCACCTGCTCGGTCACTCCCTCGGCGGTGCGGTATCCACCCTGGTGGCCGCGGCCGCGCCCGAGCGCATTGCCTCACTCGCCCTGATCGAGGGCCTGGGTCCGATATCGGCGCCGGCTGATCGCAGCGCCGCGGCCTGGCGCCGCGCGGTGGAAGGCTCGAAGTTGCGTCCACGGCGCGTGCACGCCGAACGCAAGGCCGCCATCAGCGCACGCATGCGCGGCAGCGACCTCACGGTCGAGTCGGCCGAACTGCTGGGGCGCCGCGGCCTGATCGAGGTCGACGGCGGCTGGCAGTGGCGCCACGATCTGCGGCTGACCTGGCCGAGCGCCCACCGCTATACCGAACCGCAGGTCATCGACCTGCTGGCCGGCATCGAGGCGCCGGTGTTCAACATCCATTCCGATCCGCCCACCGGCCTGCTCGACCGGCGCCTGCTCAAACGGCGCCTGGCCGCTCTGCGCCACAGTCGCGCCAGCCTGGCCTGCCCGGGCGGCCATCATCTGCACATGGTGCATCCCGATCGCATCGCCCCGACCCTGCTGGAGCATTTCCGCCGACATGACTGCTAATCGACAAGAGATTCCCGACGCCGAACGCCTGATTTTCGCCCTCGACGTGCCCGACCTTGACCAGGCCCGCGAGCTGGTCAATACGCTCGGCAATCACGTGCACTTCTACAAGCTGGGGCTGGAATTCTTTCTCAGCGGACACTACTTCACGCTGGCCGATGAACTCAAGCAGCTCGGCAAGCGCGTGTTCGCCGACCTCAAGCTGTTCGACATTCCGCCCACCGTGGGCCGTGCCACCGCGCAGCTGGCGCGGCGCGAAGTCGACTTCCTGACCGTCCACGGCAACGACGGGATGCTCGCCGAGGCCGTCGCCAACCGCGGCCGCATGGGCATCCTGGCCGTGACCGCCCTGACCAGCCTGGACCGCGGCGATCTCGATGATCTCGGATTCGACTGCGACGTCGAGTCGCTGGTGCTCTCGCGCGCCCGCCGCGCGCTGGCGCTGGGCTGCACCGGCGTGATCTCGTCCGGGCTGGAAGTGCCGGCCCTGCGCGAAAGCGTCGACCACAGCCTGGTTGTGGTCTGCCCGGGCATTCGACCGGTCGACAATATCGACGAACAGAAACGGACGCTGACTGCGTCGAAAGCCTTCGAAGCGGGGGCGGACTACATCGTGGTCGGCCGCCCGATCCGCGATGCCGCCGATCCGGCCGCCGCTGCCGCGGGCATTCAACAGGAAATATCTAATTATTTCAATTAATTATATTCTTTTAGTTAGAGACTTGATTAATTGTCTATCGTTAGGCTATGATTTGTCTTGAGGGGAGTGATTCTTTCGCGTCCCTGCGATCAACAATAAAGATAGACCTTTCCGGTTCGTCCGGTTGCCGGGCACTCCCTTAGCGGATGGCCCGGCTTTTTCTTGCTGGCGCTGGCAACGCCTGCCGCCCGGCCCGGTGGTAAACTTGCCGCCCCAAATCGAATCCCCGCCATGCAAGGATCCAGCACTTCAATCAGCGTGCCCGCCCGCCTTTACGGCTTGTGGCTGAAGCTGCTCAGGCGCGTGCTGCATTGGTGGGTGCGATCCACGATCCTGCCCGAAAACGTGTCCGAACTCGAAATCGATGAGGATCGGCCCACCTTCTACGTCCTCGATACCTACGCCCTGTCTTCCCTGCTGATCGCCGAGCAGGCCTGCATCCGCCTCGGCTGGCCGCGACCGAGCGAAGCATTTCGTGTCGGCGACGGCCTCCTGCCACGCTCCTACAGCGCTTCGCGCCGGTATGGCGGCTTCTTGATTCGGCGTCCCCAACGCCGGCGTCATCCCGAGATGTTGCGCCAACTGCTCGAGCGCGCCGACGCCGAGGACCTCGCCCGGGTTCAGATCGTGCCGGTCACTGTCCTGATTGGACGCGCGCCGGACTCTGAGGAAAGCATCTTCAAGATCCTGTTTTCCGAAAACTGGGGCGCAGCCGGGCGCATTCGACGCCTCTTCTCGACCCTGATCAACGGCCGGGCCACCATGGTGCAGTTCGGCAAGCCGGTAGACGTCGGCGAGGTATTGGCCGAGACCGAGGACAGCTCGCAGGCGCTGGGGCGGATCAGCCGGGTCTTGCGTGTGCATTTCAAGCGCGTGCGCACGACCGCCATCGGGCCGGACCGGTCGCACCGGCGCACGCTGGTCGATCGGATCATCCGGTCGGAGTCCGTCGAGCAGGCCATCGCCACCAAGGCCCGTCGTGACGACATCAGCCCGGAAAAAGCCGAACTGATTGCCCGCAAGTACGCCCGCGAAATCGCGGCGGACTATTCCTACGCCTTCATTCGCATTGCCGACATCCTGCTGACCTGGTTCTGGAGCCGCATTTACCGCGGCGTCGTCGTCCATCATTTCGGTCCGTTTCGCGAGGCACAGACCGGCCACGAGATCGTCTACGTGCCGTGTCATCGCAGCCACATCGACTACATGCTGCTGTCCTACCTGCTCTACCACCGCGGCTTCGTGCCGCCGCACATCGCCGCTGGCGTGAACCTGAACATGCCCCTGATCGGGCCACTGCTGCGCCGCGGCGGGGCCTTCTTTCTGCGCCGCTCCTTTCGCTCGCAGCCGCTCTACGCGGCCGTCTTCAACCAGTACGTGACCCTCATCCTCGACCGCGGGGTGGCGATGGAATATTTCATCGAGGGCACGCGCTCGCGCACCGGTCGCCTGCTGCCGCCGCGCGCCGGCATGCTCTCGATCACGGTGCGCGCATTTCTGCGCAACCCGACGCGGCCGGTACTGTTCCAACCGGTCTACATCGGCTACGAGCGGCTGGCCGAAGGCAGTTCCTACATCTCGGAGCTTTCCGGCCGGCAGAAAAAACCGGAATCCCTGGCCGACCTGCGCAACGTCATCAATATCCTGCGCAAAAACTACGGCGAAGTAACGGTCAGCTTCGGCGAGCCCATCCAACTCGACGATGTGCTCGATTCCCACAACCCCGACTGGCGCGAGGAAGCGCTGCAGAACGGCGCCAAGCCGCGCTGGCTGGCCAAGACGGTCGATGACCTGGCCGAACGCATCATGGTCAACATCAACCGCAGCGCCGACGTCAATCCGGTCAATCTGCTGGCCACCGCCCTGCTGGCCAGCCGCAAGCACGCCCTCGACGAGGACGACCTGGAAAAGACCATCGAGATGCTCAAGGAACTGGTCACCCTGACCGGTTACTCCGACCGCGTCACCGTCACCCGCATGACGGCCGGTCAGGTGATCGAGTACGGCCTGGAACTGGGCATCATCGAGCGCCACGAGCATCGACTGGGCAACATCATCCGGACCGATGCCACCCGGGCGGTGCTGCTGACCTATTTCCGCAACAATACCGCGCACCTGCTCGCCATCAGCGCCTGGATCGCCTGTAGTTTCCTCAATACCCGGCGCGTGCGCCGCGCACGCCTCCTGTCACTGAGCCGGACGGTCTACCCTTTCATCCAGAAGGAATTGTTCCTGCCCTGGTCGAACGAAGAACTCGATGGCGTGGTCGAGCGTTGCGTCGAAGCCCTGATCGAACTGCAATTGCTTCGAAGTTCGGGCGAGTACCTGCTGCGTGCCCCGGGCGGCAGCGACGAAAGCTACTACCTGCGCCTGCTCGGCGGTTCCTTGCTGCAGACCTTCGAACGCTACTTCATCACCATGGCCGTGCTGGTCAAGAACGGATCGGGCAAGCTCAACCGCCGGCAACTCGAACAACTCTGCATCCTGTCGGCCCAGCGCATCTCCCTGCTGCACGAGTTCGAGGCGCCGGAATTCTACGATCGCACCCTGTTCAAGCAGTTCATCGAGTCGATGTTCGAAAGTGACTTCCTGTCGCGCAACGAAGACAATTGTCTGGTATTCGGACCGAATCTCGAGAGCTTCGCGCGCGATGCCAAGCTCGTGTTGGGCAAGGAGATTCGGCATGCGATTATTCAGGTGACACCCGAGTTATTGGAATTGACTGGGGAGGTCAGTAAGGGGGAGTAGCACTGGGTTGGTTGTTGCCGCTGGGCGCGGTGGTGGCCTCGACACGGCAAAGGCGGTTCGGTTTGCCTGCTGCGCAGGCTGATGGCGAGTGGTTTGTTTGTTTCGCTGCCGTTGGGCGGGGTGTTGCTACCGCCGGTTTGGCGGGCCTCGACACTTCAAAGGCGGTTTCGCCCGGCTTGCTTCGCAAGCTCTTTGGGCGAGTAACTTTTGTCAGTCGCGACAAAAGTCACCAAAAACGCTCTTAGAAGAC
>NZ_JAAIVI010000021.1:0-46112 GCF_011008905.1 Wenzhouxiangella sp. XN201 | reverse complement strand
CAAGCTCTTTGGGCGAGTAACTTTTGTCAGTCGCGACAAAAGTCACCAAAAACGCTCTTAGAAGACGCGGTTGGTCCGCAGGACCAGAAGGCTCCTGGGCTTAACGGAGATACCGTTCGTGCCTTCGCTAGTGTTCGGTCGTGAAACATGGCGTTTTCGATAAGGCCCTGGCGTAGCCCGCACCCAGACAGCACGACCTCGATCGGGGTCGGCTTCGATTGATCGTGGAACAGTGGTTGGGGCTGGAACGCCACTCGAAGTCTTAGTGCCAGATGCGGGCCGCTGCAGGCGTCATCGCAAGCCAGCATGTTCCGCAGCCGGGCCCAAGCAAAGCCCCAGTCACAGTCCGTGAAGCCACTCCGCCTGAAGGATCTTGAGGCGCAACCGCCTGCTTTTAAGCGCGTTTTTTGGTGACTTTTTTCGCGCGGGAAAAAAGTTACCCGCCATCAGCCTGCGAAGCAGGCGGGCGGAACAGAAGTTGACTTGTCGAGGCCTCCACTGCGACAAGTGGCATCAGCCAGTCCAGTGCCCAACTTGCGAAGCAAGCCGGGCGAAACCGCCTTTGAAGTGTCGAGGCCCGCGCCGCGACCCGTGGCGTCAACCACCGATCAGGCATCGAGATCAGGAATCAACTGACTCTCATACCATGCAATCTGATCACGCAACCGCAATTTGCGCTTCTTGAGTCGCCGCAATTGCAGTTGATCGACGGAGGCGCTGTCGGCCATGCGCTCGATTGCCTGGTCGAGGTCGCGGTGCTCCTGGCGGAGCTCGTGCAGGCGAGCTGTCATTTCGGCGAAGTCTTTAGTCACTATTGCCGCTAGAATGAGATGCTTGGGAACAATTTCGGAGCGCCACCATGAACCGCGCCAGCCTGCCGCTGACCGTTGTCGACGACCAGCCGACCGACATACGCTCGCGCAAACGGCAATATAACACCAACAAGTTGATCAAGCGTCTGCGCCGCCAGGTCGGGCAGGCCGTGACTGACTACAACATGATTGCCGACGGCGACCGTGTCATGGTCTGCCTGTCCGGCGGCAAGGATTCCTTCGCGATGCTTGACCTGCTACTGGGACTCAAGCAAGCCGCACCGATTGATTTCGAGCTGACTGCCGTCAACCTCGACCAGAAGCAGCCGGGCTTTCCCGAGCACGTTCTGCCCGACTACCTCGAGTCGCTTGGCGTCGACTGGCACGTCATCGAGAAGGACACCTACTCGGTGGTCAAGCGCGTCGTGCCGGAGGGCAAGACCACCTGCGGACTGTGCTCGCGCCTGCGTCGGGGCACGCTTTATCAGTTTGCGCGCGATCACGGCATGACCAAGATCGCACTGGGTCACCACCTGGACGACATTGTCGAAACCTTCTTCCTCAACCTGTTCCACGGCGCCACGCTCAAGGCCATGCCGCCGAAGCTGCTCAGCGACGACGGCGACAACATGGTCATTCGCCCGCTCGCCTATTGCCTGGAAGCGGATCTGGAAAGGCTGGCCGAAGTACGGGAGTATCCGATCATTCCCTGCGACCTCTGCGGCAGCCAGCCCAATCTGCAGCGCCAGCAGATCAAGGCCATGCTGGCCGAGTGGGAACGTCAGCAGCCCGGACGGAAGATGTCCATATTCCGTGCCCTGGGAAAGGTGGCGCCGTCCCAGCTGTGTGACCGCGAGTTGTTCGACTTCGAGTCGCTGGCCCTGACGGGAGCATGACTTCAGGCACTGGCATGACAAGTGGTGTCAGTGCATGCTGGAGGGGTCAATTCAGGAGGTGCTTCATGCTCACACGACAACTGATTCCTTTTCTGGCGGCGGGACTGTTTGTTGCCGCCTGCGGGCCATTCAGCGAAGGCTTTGTACTCGAGGATGGCTCGGTCCTCAACAATGGCATTTCGGCGGTCAACGGCGCGGTGGAAATCGGCCGCGACTGCCGTGTGAACGGCGAGGTTTCGAGCGTCAACGGCAGCATCAGCATTGAAGGCGGATCAACTGTGGGGGGCATTGAAAACGTCAACGGCCGCATTCGACTGACCGAAGATGTGACTGTCGATGGCGGTATCGCGAACGTCAATGGACAGATTAACCTGGGGCCGGGCACTCATATCGAAGGCGATGTCGAAACCGTCAACGGCTCAGTCATGGCCGAAGAGAAGACCGTCATTACCGGACAAGTGGTCAGCGTCAACGGTCTGATCAGCCTCTCGGGCGTGCAGCTGGCGGGCATACAAAGTCAGAATGGCAGCATCCGGCTCGATGCCGGCACTGAGGTGAATGGCCCACTGACCATGAAGCGCTCGACGGGCTTCAGCCTGCAGATCGGCAGCCCGCCGGAAGTGATCATCGGCGCCGATGTGCGCGTCGAGGGGCCGCTGAACTTCGAGCGCGAAGTCCAGCTTTATGTGCACGAAAGCGCGACCATTGGCGAGGTGTCCGGCGCCGAGCCGGTAAGCTTCAGCGGCGACGAGCCTTAAGCGGAGCAGATCTTCCGCGGCGCGGGCCGCGTCAGTCGTAGAGCGTGCCGTTGTGGCGGATCCAGCCGCCGCCGCCAGGCTGCTCGGGATCATGATGCGTTCGAGCGAGCATGCCGCCGCGGCCGTTCCACTCGTAGCGGCCCTGGAATGCAACCGTGTCGCCCTGCTGCAGCGGAATCCGGTCGGAGGCCTCGACCGAGTGGCGGATGATCAGCGACAGGCCATCGCTGACACGCACGACCAGGCGCTGATGAATCTCGCCGTCGACGGTCTCATCGCCGATCAATTGGTTGACGGTGCCATGACCGCTGACCCAGATTCCCGTCCGCCCCTGTTCAAATGCCTCGATCAGGCGTTGGTTGTCGGGCAGGGCGTCACCGCCGCCGCAACCCGCGACCCCCAGGACGAGAAACATGACCAAGAGTACCCAATGCAGTCTTGTCATGAACTTCTCCTGTTTCCCTTTTCATGCAGAATACCAGATTTTCCTAATAGACCGCATCGAGGCAAAAAAATGCCCCGGTCCAGCCGGGGCATCCTGAAGATCAGCTATTCTGGGCCGGCGCGGCCGATTGATCAGCGCTTGAGCTGCTTGCGGAGCCGTTCCAGCGCTGCAAGCTGGGCCATCGCCTCGGCCAATTGCGCCTGGGCCTGTGCCACTTCCAGGTCCGCGGAGCGATCGGCAATGGCACGCTCGGCTTCTTCCTTGGCCTTCAATGCGGCCGCCTCGTCGAGGTCACTGGCTCGCAGGGCGGTATCCGACAGCACCGTCACCACGTGCGGCTGGATCTCGAGCATGCCGCCGGAGATGTAGTAGAACTCCTCACCACCCTCGGGCAGCATGACTCGCACCTGACCGGGCTTGAGCCGGGTCAGAAGCGGCGCGTGCCGGGGTGCGATGCCGAGCTCGCCTTCCTCGCCGGTGACCACCACCATGGTGACCTCGCCCGAAAAGATCTCGGCCTCGGCGCTGACGATGTCGCAATGAATCGTGGAGGCCATTCCTTAAGCCGCCTTCTCAGCCATCTTTTCGCCTTTCTCCACAGCCTCTTCGATGGTGCCGACCATGTAGAAGGCCTGCTCCGGCAGGTGGTCGTATTCGCCATCGACGATGCCCTTGAAGCCGCGGATCGTGTCCTTGAGCGACACGTAAACGCCCGGCGAACCGGTGAAGACTTCGGCAACGAAGAACGGCTGCGAGAAGAAGCGCTCGACCTTGCGTGCTCGCGCGACGGTCTGCTTGTCCTCTTCGCTCAGTTCATCCATGCCGAGAATGGCGATGATGTCCTTGAGCTCCTTGTAGCGCTGCAGCGTACCCTGCACCTTGCGGGCAACGTCATAGTGCTCCTGACCAACGACCAGCGGATCGAGCTGGCGCGAGGTCGAGTCGAGGGGATCGACGGCCGGGTAAATGCCCAGCTCTGCAATCTGGCGCGACAGCACGACGGTGGCATCGAGGTGAGCAAAGGTCGTGGCCGGCGACGGGTCGGTCAGGTCATCGGCCGGAACGTAGACGGCCTGGATCGAGGTGATCGAACCGGTCTTGGTGGAGGTGATGCGTTCCTGCAGCATCCCCATTTCCTCGGCCAGGGTCGGCTGGTAGCCCACCGCGGACGGCATGCGGCCGAGCAGGGCGGACACCTCGGTGCCGGCCAGGGTGTAACGGTAGATGTTGTCGATGAACATCAACACGTCGCGGCCTTCGTCGCGGAAGTACTCGGCCATCGTCAGGCCGGACAGGGCCACGCGCAGGCGGTTGCCCGGCGGCTCGTTCATCTGGCCGAACACCAGCGCCACCTTGTCGAGGACGTTGGAATCCTTCATCTCGTGGTAGAAGTCGTTGCCCTCGCGGGTTCGCTCGCCCACGCCGGCGAACACCGAGTAGCCGGAGTGCTCGATGGCGATGTTGCGGATCAGTTCCAGCATGTTGACGGTCTTGCCCACGCCGGCGCCGCCGAACAGGCCGACCTTGCCGCCCTTGGCGAACGGGCAGATCAGGTCGATGACCTTGATGCCGGTCTCGAGCAGCTCGTTACTGGCGGCCTGCTCGTCAAAGGCCGGCGCCTGGCGGTGGATCGACCAGCGCTCTTCTTCGCCGATCTCGCCGGCTTCGTCGATGGGATTGCCCATCACGTCCATGATCCGGCCCAGTGTCTGCTTGCCGACGGGCACGCTGATCGGCTTGCCGGTGTTGGTCACCGGAACGTGACGAGTCAGTCCGTCAGTCGAACCGAGTGCGATCGTGCGTACCACACCGTCACCGAGCTGCTGCTGGACTTCCAGCATCAGATCCTTGTCATCGACGGTCAGGGCATCGTAGACGTTGGGAACTTCGCCGCGGGGGTATTCCACGTCCACGACGGCACCGATAATCTGAACAATCTTTCCAGAACTCATGCTTCGACCTCAGTATATGTTTGGCGGCACTTGTTCGAGTACAGCCGGGTTTTCAATTCGTTTCACGTACCTTGAGCAGCCCATCAGACCGCGGCGGCACCGCCCACAATCTCGGAAATCTCCTGCGTAATCGAGGCCTGCCGTGCCTTGTTGTAGGCCAATTGCAGGTCGTCGATCAGGTCGCTGGCATTGTCCGAGGCGCTCTTCATGGCGACCATGCGCGCGGCCTGCTCGCTGGCCACGTTTTCCAGGGCGGCCTGGTAGATCAGCGACTCGACATAGCGCGTGAGCACGTCGTCGAGCAGCTGCTCGGCATCGGGCTCGTAGATGTAGTCCCAGTACTGCAGCATGGGCTCGTCTTCGGACGGCGGCAGCGGCAGAACCTGTTCAGCCACAGCCTGCTGGGTCATCGTGTTGATGAAGCGGTTGTAGCACAGGTAAACCCGATCGATCTTTTCTTCCCGGTAGCCGTCGAGCACCACCTTGATCGAGCCGATCAGATCCTCGAGGCGCGGCCTTTCACCCAGATCCTGGGTGGCCGCCGAGACTTCGATCTTCAGACGCCGGAAAAACTGTGCGGCCTTGCGCCCGATCAGCACGGTGGTGACCTCCACGCCCTGCTCCTGCCACTGCCGGAACTCGCCCAGCAGGGTACGGAAAAGGTTGGTGTTCAGCCCGCCGCACAGGCCACGGTCCGTCGCCAGCACGATGTAGGCGACGCGCTTGACTTCCTTGCGCTCGACCGTGAAGGGGTGGCGGTATTCGGGATTGGCGTGGGCCAGATGGCCGATCACCTGATGCATCATCCGCGCGTAAGGCCGCGAGGCTTCCATCCGGTCCTGCGCCTTGCGAATCTTGCTGGCCGAAACCATCTCGAGCGCACTCGTCACCTTGCGAGTGTTCTTGACGCTCTTTATCTGGCCGACGATCTCTCTTGATCCGCTCATATGCTTCTCAGTTTCGTGTTGGTTTCCTGGAACCGCAGATTTCGCAGATTGCCGCAGATTGGTACTTTCTCACTTGAATCGGCGTATATCTGCGTAATCTGCGGTTCCCAAAACTCCAGTTCGGTCAGTGACGCTTACCAGCTGCCGGTCTTCTTGAACTCGTCGCAGGCTTTTCGCAGCTCTTCCTTGAGCTCGTCGTTCCAGTCGCCGCTCTCGTTGATCTTTTTGATCAGATCTTCGTGTTCGGCATTCATGTGGTCGCGCAGCGCGGCCTCGAAGTCCGATACCTTGTTCAGCGGCAGATCGTCGAGGTAGCCCTCGTTACCCGCGAACAGGCTGACGGCCATTTCGGCGACCGACAGCGGCGAGTACTGCGGCTGCTTCATCAGCTCGGTAATGCGCTGGCCGCGCTCGAGCTGCTTGCGGGTCGACTCGTCCAGGTCGGAGGCGAACTGCGAGAACGCCGCCAGCTCGCGGTATTGGGCCAGCGCAAGGCGGACACCGCCGCCGAGCTTCTTGATGATCTTGGTCTGGGCCGAGCCGCCCACGCGCGAAACCGACAGGCCGGCATTGATGGCCGGACGAATGCCCGAATTGAACAGGTCGGTCTCGAGGAAGATCTGGCCGTCGGTAATCGAGATGACGTTGGTCGGCACGAAGGCGGACACGTCACCGGCCTGCGTTTCAATGATCGGCAGAGCGGTCAGCGAACCGGTCTTGCCCTTGACCTTGCCGCCGGTATTCTGCTCGACGAATTCGGCGTTCACGCGCGAGGCGCGCTCAAGCAGGCGCGAGTGGAGATAGAAGACGTCGCCGGGATAGGCTTCACGGCCCGGCGGACGACGCAGCAGCAGCGACACCTGGCGATAGGCCCAGGCCTGCTTGGTCAGATCGTCGTAGACGATCAGGGCATCTTCACCCTTGTCGCGGAAGTACTCGCCCATGGCACAGCCGGCGTACGGCGCGATGTACTGCAGCGCGGCCGAGTCGGAGGCATTGGCGGCGACCACGATGGTGTGTTCCATGGCGCCGTGCTCTTCGAGCTTGCGCACCACCGAAGCCACTGAAGAGGCCTTCTGGCCGATGGCGACGTAGACGCACTTGATGCCCTTGCCCTTCTGGTTGATGATCGCGTCGATCGCCACGGCCGACTTGCCGGTCTGGCGGTCGCCAATGATCAGTTCGCGCTGGCCGCGGCCGATCGGCACCATGGCGTCGATCGACTTCAGGCCGGTCTGAACCGGCTGGTCGACACTCTGGCGGTCGATCACGCCCGGGGCGATCTTCTCGATCGGCTCGGTGCGGTCGGTATCGATCGGACCACCGCCGTCGATCGGATTGCCCAGCGAGTCGACCACGCGACCCAGCAGCGCTTCACCCACCGGCACTTCCAGGATGCGGCCGGTGCAACGAACCGTGTCGCCTTCACTGATATGCGTGTAGTCGCCCATCACGACGGCGCCGACCGAATCGCGCTCGAGGTTGAGCGCCAGGCCGTAGGTATCGCCGGGGAATTCGATCATTTCCCCCTGCATGGCGTCGGCCAGCCCGTGCAGTCGGCAAATGCCGTCGGAGACGCTGACCACCGTGCCTTCGGTGCGTGCTTCGGAAGAGATTTCGAACTGCTCGACGCGCTTGCGGATCAGATCGGAAATTTCAGTCGGGTTGAGGGTCTGCTGCATCATTGCATCCTTGAACAATCAATTTATTTCGATCCGGCACTGGTGCCGGGACCGGTTCATCTATCCAGTCATCTGGCGGCCGAGCTGCTCGAGCCGACCGCGAACACTGCCATCGATCACCTGATCGCCGGCGCGAATGATCGCTCCGCCGATCAGGGATTCATCCACTTCGACGTCCATTTCGATCTCGCGGCCGAAGCGGGACTTGAGCCGGTCTGCGAGGCGATCGGTCTGCTCATCATCCATCGGCATCGCCGAGATGACCTGCACCTTGATTCGCGCATCCGCTTGACGGCGCTGCTCCTCGAACTGCTCGGAAATCTCCGGCAGCAACTCGAGCCGGCCATTGGCGATCGCGATACGCAGGAAATTGAGAAACGCCTCGTCGAAGCGATCCTTGCCCACTTCGATGAACACTTCCAGTACGCGCTCGCCGCCCATTCGCGGATCGCCCACCAGGTAATGCATTTCCTCGGTGCCCACCATGGTGGCGGCAAAGGTCAGTGCATCACTCCAGCGTTCGAGCGTATTGTCGGCGCTCGCCGCCTCGAAGGCGGCCCGGGCATACGGCCGCGCCAGTGTGGTTCGATTCAACATGGCTTAAACACCGTCAGAGGTCCGCCGCCAGCTTGTCGAGCATTTCGCGATGACGCTCGGTGTCGATTTCTTTCTCGATCACGCGGCTGGCGCCCGAGACTGCCAGGCCGGCAAGCTTTTCGCGCAGCTCTTCTCGCGCCTGATTGGTGGCCTGGCGGATCTCCGCCTCGGCTGCGGCAACCTGGCGATCGCGCTCGGCGATGGCATCCTGCTTGGCCTGCTCGACCAACTGATTCCCGCGCACGCTGGCCTGTTCGATGATTTCGCCAGCCTTGCGCCGCGCTTCACGAATGGCTTCGTCGGCTTCGGCATTCGCCTTCTCCAGGGCCCGCTCGGCTTCTTCCGACTGCGCCAGGCCGTCGGCAATCGCCTTGCGGCGTTCCTGCAAAGCGGCGGTGATGTGCGGCCAGACATAGGTCATCACGAACCACACGAACACCAGCATCGCGATGCTCTGGCCGATCAGGGTGAGATTAATGTTCATGCCCTTGCCTCCGTATCCAGTCGGTCGCGATCGGTCAGCCCGCCACCATGGCGACGAACGGGTTGGCGAAGGTGAAGTACAGCGCGATACCGACACCGATCATGGCCACGGCGTCGAGCAGGCCGATGGCAATGAAGAACTTGGTCTGAAGCATGGGCGCAAGCTCCGGCTGGCGAGCCGTGCCTTCCAGCAGTCGACCACCGAGGATGCCGACACCGATGCCTACACCGAGGGCACCCAGACCGATCAGAAGTGCAACTGCGATGGCAGTCATACCCACTACAAATTCCATAGTAATCTCCAGATAATTGTCAAAACGTACGGGTCAAGAAATTCCAGTTTTTCCGAACACCAGTCAGTGCTCCTGGCTCGCCAGGCTCAGATAAACCACAGTCAACATCATGAAAATGAACGCCTGCAGCGGCACCACAAGAATGTGGAAAATCGCCCAGACGAAATGCAACGGCAGCTGCCACAGCCCGACCAGCGCGATCAGGATGAAAATCAGTTCCGCGGCATACAGGTTGCCGAACAGTCGCAGCCCCAGCGAAAGCGGCTTGGCCAGCAAAGCCACGCCTTCCAGGATCAGATTGATCGGCATGAACAGAATCTTGATGATCGGGTTCTTCGCCGAAAACGGCTGCAGCGTCAGTTCGCCGACAAAGCCGGACACGCCCTTGAACTTGAGGCTGTAGAAAACGATCAGCACGAACACCGTCAGCGACATACCCATCGTGACGTTGACGTCGGTGGTCGGAACCACCTTCATGTAGACATGGTGCGGGTCGAGCCCGAGCACATTGGCGCCCAGCACCTGGGCGAGGACCGGCAGCCAGTCGACCGGCACCAGGTCCATCACGTTCATCAGCAGAATCCATACGAACAGGGTCAACGCCAGGGGCGCGATCAGCTTGCTCTTGCCGTGGAAGGACTCGCGCACGGTGTTGTCGGCAAATTCGACCACGGCCTCGACCGCGTTCTGTACGCCACCGGGCACGCCTGCAGTCGCCCGCCGGGCAACCCGCCAGAACAAGGCGATGAACAAGACGCCCAGCCCCACCGACCAGAACATGGAATCCACGTGAATGGCCCAGAATCCCATTTCCTTGGCTTCAGCGGCGCTATGCGCGAAGCCCCACGAACCGTCCGGATGACGCCCGTAGGTAAGGTTCTGCAGGTGGTGCTTGATGTATTCGCTAGTGGTCTGACCGGCTTCCGCCATAATCCATTCCAGACTGTCGTTCAGGCCGGGCGTCCTGCTTCCCGGACAATCAGGTTCAACGGTGTCGGGCGAGGACGGCCAGCGTGGTCAATTGCGCGGCTATGAAGCCGCCAATCAGCCACAAGACCATCACGTCCCGGTAACCAATAAAAACCGCCGCAAACAACGCGGCGGTCAGAATCCACTTGCCGGCGTGCCAGGCAAGCATGCGGCCGACGGTGACTTCCCGTCCGGCCAGCCGCCAGGCTCTGTATCGCCCGGTGGCAAGTAAAGTTGGAATCAGACAGATGCCGCTACCGATCAGAACCGCGATGACCGCTTCTGCCCCCGCAACCATCGCAGAGACCGTTCCGACTACAGCGAGCTGGCCAATTGAAGCGGCCCACAGCGTCCGGACATCGATCAGGCCGTCCGAACTCACGTGACCTACGCTCCGTCTCGTCCAAATCGCATCAATTATAGCAGGTGATTGCTTTTTGCGGCAAGACTGAGCCCGTTTCGATGACGCATGGGCCGGAGAAAAGGGGCCCGCCCGCGGAGCTGGCGGGCCCGGGTCGGCATTCGAGGGCTTAAAAGCCGGGCAGGAGGGTCTGCATCAGAGCCGATACCGCCTTCGGCTCGGGCAGATCGGCTTCGATCGTGATGCGCTCGCCGTCGCGCATGACTTCCAGCGTGACGGTCTCGCCGCCCTGGCCCAGCAGGGCCCGGCCAATTTCCACCGGACGCGAAACCGACTCGCCGTCGATGCTGAGCACGACGTCGCCGTCCTGAAGCTGGAGCGGGTTGTCCGCGTCGATGCGCAGCACAACCACGCCTTCGGCCGTGCCGAAATACGGTTCGAGGCCGGCGTGATTGCTGATCATGTCGCTGTGACGGCCCAGGCCAGCCAGGCGCCGTGGCAGCGGCGGTGCCGGACTCCGGGGGCCCTTGCCTTCCAGGACGATCACTTCCCGGTCAATGGCGGGCGCATCCGGGGCACCCGGCGCGTGTGGCGGCCCGTAAATGTTATGCGTAATCACGCGAAAATCGCGAGCCGGAGAAGAGAGTTCCACATCGAAGGTCATGCGACTGCCATCGCGCTCGATCTCGACGGGGACCGTGTCGCCCGGTTCAAGGCCCTCCATTGGCGCGCGGAGGGTCTCGGGGTTCTTGCCATCGACCACCTCGCCGTTGATCGAGATCAGCCGATCTCCTGCCTCGATGCCCGCCTTGTCGGCCCCGCTGCCGGGCGTGACGCCGGTGATTTCACTGGCGTCATCCCCGAGCAATACACCGAGGCGGGGCCGAGTCAAGCGCAGACCCCTGATGACTTCGCGATGGATGCGCTCTTCCATGCCGGCAAGCTCGCCTTCCAGGCCCTCGATAGCCTCGAGCCGTTCGGCGCGGATATCGAAGGCTTTGGTATCGGCCAGCTCACGCTGAATACGCGCCATTTTTCGGGCCGCTTCGGCCACCTCGCGGCGCGCCTGTTCGAGCTCCGCTCTCAGCGCTTCGTGCTCGACACGTTCTTCCTCGGCAACGGCCTGGGCATCTTCCTCCGTCTGGGCCATGAGGGCTTGTGGAACGCCCAACATCAGGGTAATCAATACAATTAAAAGTGTGCGCATTTTCAGGTACCTCTGTGGGTTGAATTCAGGTCGGTTCAGACGCTGGCCAGCAGCAGGTCGTGCCGCCAGTCGCCTTCGGCGTAGCGCCGGTTGAGCTCCTGCAGCAGCACGATCCGCTGCCGCCAGAGATCACGGTCGGCCGGCGAATCGGCCAGCTGCTCGTCGAGCCAGGCCAGTTCGGTCTCGAGCCAGAGCAGTGCTTCCAGCTCGATGCCCTCGACCACGCTCTGGCGCTGGTCGGCCAGCCGGGATTCGAGTTGCGCCGACGTCGCCTGCAGGTCGGCAAGCGTCACGCCCGCGGGCTGTGCGGTCGGGCCATCACCTGGCGCAGGTGGGGCAGGCATCTCCACCATCACCGTGGCCAGCACGACCACGGCGACCATCGCGGCCACCGCCGAGAAGCGCCGCAGGAAACGCTGTTTCCCGCGCCGGTCGAGATCCTCGGCAATCGCCGGCCAAAGGTCCTCGGGCGGACCGGTTTGCTGCATTCGGGTGAAGTCGATGCGCTCATCCATGTTCCATGCTCCTGACCGGCGCTTCGCCGGCCGTCAATTGCTTCCTGAGCTTTTCCCTTGCCCGCGCCAGCCGCGACTTGGACCAGGACACGGTCTGCCCGGCCAGCTCGGCGATCTCGGCGTGCTTCATGCCCTCGGCGTCGTGCAGCCAGACCACCTGGCGGTCGAGCGCGTCGAGTTCCGCGAGGGCCCGCTCCAGGTCCAGTGCCGAATCGTGATCGCGAAATGCGCCCGCCTCCTCGATTTCCGGCTGCTCGCTCGCCCGGCGTCGATGCTGATCCATGACCTGGTTGACAAGGATGCGGCGCAGCCAGAAGCCGAACTGCTCGGCGTTTCGAAGCTGGCCGACGCGTTCGAAGGCCAGCACGAAGGCCGACTGCACCGCATCCCAGGCCCGCGCCTCGCAGCCGCTGAGGCGGACCGCAAGCGTCCACGCCGGCCGTGAGTACTGGCGGTAGACCCGCTCCTGCGTGCGCCGACAGCGTCGCTTCAGGGCGGCCAGGGCCAGGTCGTCAATGGGGCTCGAGAGGCTCATGTCGGTGTATAGACGCCCGGGCGGGCGAAAAGGTCGCAAGAGAATCGAGTGTTGGCTGGTTAACGGGCCACTTCAGGGGCACCGCCTCGTTTCCAGAATTGACTATTTGAGCCGCTCGCCCGGCCCTTTGCCTACGCGGCCGGCCTGCTTCGCGAGCGAACAGTGAGAAATACCTTCTGCGCTCACCGATTTGAATGGTTCATCAACCCGGAAGCAGTCCCGGCCGGCGGCTTTGGCCCGGTACAGTGCCTGATCGGCGCGTCGGAGCCAGCTGTCGGCCGTTTCCCCAGGTTCGAGGCAGGCCGCCCCGGTCGAAACCGTCACAGACTGGCCCAGCTGTTCGAAGCCCCGGGCCAGTGCGGCGTGCAGCTTGGTCAGGGCTGCCGCGACGCCTTCGTGCGGCGTCCCCGGGAACACGATCGCGAACTCGTCTCCACCGAATCGATAGATGCGATCGCCCGAACGAAGGGCCTGACCGGCCATCTCGACCACACTGACCAGGACCCGGTCTCCAAATTCGTGCCCGAACGAATCGTTCAAGTGCTTGAAATTGTCGAGATCGAGCAACGCAATGGCACACGACTCTCCACGAGCACGGCTTGCCACCCGAACCTGAATATCCAGCTCCAGTGAGCGCCGGTTACCGGCACCGGTCAGCGCATCACGGCGCGCCAGTATGTCCAGCTGATAATGCTGACGATTCCAGTGCCACGAGAATAGGAGCGACAACAGGACAAGGCAGATTAATGCCATCACGAAGGCGATTTTTTCATTGCCCACCACCGCGGAAGGAGTGTCCAGTACCAGGAACACCACCATGATGGCTGCGAGCACGATAGCCAGCCGCGCATGGGTGACGAAGAAGTTGGCCATGATCACCGGAATGGCCAGAGCCCAGGCACCCGGCAGGCCGTTAGAATCGAGCGCAAGGGCTATGGTGACGGCTGCGCTGGCCACCACGGCCACAGCCATGCCCGTCAGATGGATACGGTTTGTCTGCCGCACGAAAACCGCGGCACCGGCAAAAAACAGCACCAGCAGGAGCATCCCGATCAGGATCCAATCGAGCCCACCCTGAGTCCACTTGATCGCCGCAAACGATGTAATGCCCAAAAGCGCGATCAGGCAACACCCCGTCAACAACAAGGCGTCGGATGACGGCCAAAATGACTGCAGCCGGTCAAAGGCCCGCTCCTCATTGAAGACCCTACTGAGAAGCCGCCGCCAGTACCGCCAATACCTACGGCAGCGCATTGGTTTGGTATTCACCGCAGGTTCGACCAAATTAACGAACTGATCTTTCTGGCATCACTCGCCAGTCTGTTAATCCTTTTGGTGCACCTGGACGACGTAGTCCACGGCGCGATCCTGCGGTCCGGAAAGTCGCAGTTCATAGTCACCCGAACTCAGCCCTTCCATTTCCAGCCGGCGTCGATTCCCGGTTTCAGCGGTCTCGATACGCTGGCCGTCTGCATCATGCAAGGCAATACCAATGTCTTGGTTGCCGGGATGGTAAGTCAGAATGGCCGAGAAACCGGCACAAGCCTGCTGGAACGGGATGGACGCCGAGGCGCCCGGCTCGATCAGGCCCGCCCAGCGCTCCTTGAAGCCCGCGGAACAATCCGCACCCACTGCGCCGTCGCCAGGATCGGCCTCGCTGTCGTCTCCTTCGTCCCGGGAGTCGGGGCCGGCCACGAAATCGCGCCCGGATGCCGAATCGGCATTGAGCAGCAACCCGCCGGTCAGGCTACTGCCGATCAGGATCTGGGCACTGGCCTCGGTGCTCGTCGCCGTCGTCCCGAAGACGTCGAAACCAACCGCTGCGCTGATGCGATCGAGCGCCAGTTCAACCACCAGGCGGTTGCCCGTGACGCGGCCGGCGTCGGCCGGACCCAGGTTGGTCTGGGTATTGACGCCGGTATCCGGGTCCGGCGCGATGGTGCCGTAGGTGTATTCGAGCTCACCGGTTTCGGTGACGTTCGACGATACAAATACCCGGGTATCGCCAAATTGCGCACTCTGGGTCCAACGCGAATTGGGCGTGCGCTCGGACAGGTCGCCCATCTCGAGTTCGAACAGCAACCGTTCGCTGCCATCGTCAAATCGGAAACGGCCATTGAGAATGTCCTGGGCCTGGGTGCCGATCTGGTCGTTGCGCGAATCGACGATCTCGGGAGTGTCGGGGCCGGGAATCAGGTTCGCCGGGGCTTCCACGGCTGAAAGGCCCATGGCGCTACGGACCGCATTGTGCGCATCGACATACCCGGCGCCGACCACGCGTTCTTCGAACGGCATCGGCATGGCGGTATCTCGCAGGATTTCCATGATCTCCTGTGGCGTGAGCATGGGATTGGCCTCGAGCATCAGGGCGACCACCCCGGCCACGTGGGGTGCGGCGAAGCTGGTGCCCTGCGAGGTGGTGTAGAACGGCAGGAATCCGGGCGGAATGTCATTGTCCTGTAGCAGGGCGGTACCGGCCAGGTTGGTGACGCCCGCGCCCTTCGAGCGGGTGCTCTTGATGTTCGCGCCGGGCGCGGTGATGTCGGGGCGCAGGTTGGGCGCCTGGTCCGGATCGGCAGGGTGCGGTGCCGAATCGACGCCGCTGCCGTTGTCCTCACCGCGCGAGGAGAAACTCGCCGGCGTGCCCAATCCTTCCTTTTCCCCGGCCGCCACGGAAATGACCCAGGGCGCCACAGCCAGCCGGTTGATCGCGCCGGGCACATCGCCGCTGTTTCCGGCGGCGAAGACAACGGCGATGAAACGGTCGTGCATCTCGCGCGTGCCGACGTTGATGGGGTCGTAGGGGTCGTAGTTCTCAGCACTTCCGAGATCGGAGCCGAACGAGTTGTTGACCACCCGGATGTTGTAGCGAAACTGGTTGACCAGAATCCAGTCGTAGGCAGTCACGATGGCAAAGGTGGAGAGCCCGGCATCGTTGCCGGCGACCAGACCGATCAGATCGGCACCGGGCGCGACGCCGCCGTAGAAATTGCCCGATGCGGCGCCGGTAGCGCCAACCGCGCCGCTGACGAAGGTGCCGTGGCCGCCCTCGATATCGGTCATTGGCTGATCCTCAAGGGCCGCCGGCGGAACCAGTCCGGAGGGCGGACTCAGCGGCACGTCGGCGAGCGGAAAGTAGACGTTCTGGACGACGTTGTTGCCCAGCTGCAGGTCCGGATGGGTGGCGTCCAGGCCGGTATCGACGACGGCCACGCCGACGCCGGCGCCGCTGACCGGCATGCCGCCGTTGTCGGCGGTGACCTCGCGGTCGCGCATCAAGGCCGCCTGGCCGATGAATTCCCGGCTGGCGTTGGTGTAGGGCTGATGAATGCGGTTGCCGTAGAGCGAGACCACGTCCGGATGATCACGCAACCACTCGTACTGGCTGGCGTTGATATGGGTGAGCACCATGGGTAGCTGTTCGAGCACGTAGCCATCGATGATGCCGCCCAGCTGCAGATCCAGCAGCGTGGCATCGCCGGGCTGGTGTTCGAAGGTGATCACGACAGGATGATGGTCGAGCGGCGATTGCTCGACGGCCGTGCGCAGTTCAGGGTCGATCGAGATCGCGGCCAGCGCTTTCGCACCGAGGAGCAACAGCAGCGGCAGCAACAGATAACGCTTCATGGTCGGGCCCTCCAAATGGATTCATGCATACCCCGAAAGGAGAACAGATCTGCATCGGGCCGGGAACCCGGGGGTTCCCTCATTCAGCTTGGGGGAAATCCCTCACAAAAAGGCCGGCCTCCGAGTGGAGGCCGGCCAACCGGCCGGGCTAGAGGGCACGACCCCCGGCCGATTAATTACCCTGGCGATAGCGGTCGAAGAAGTTGACCTTGGCGAAGGCGTAGCCGGCGCGGCTGACCGCATCAAGCGGTTCGAACCAGGCCTTGAGCGTCGGCTGCAGGTCAAACGGACCCTGCTCCAGCTCGAAGCGTGCGCCCATGACCTCCAGGTCGAGCGCCAGCTGCACATGGCCGCGGAAGCCCGCCGGAACCTCGGCATCGTCTTCCAGCGCGATGCGCTCGCCGTTGACTGCGACCGTGATCGGATCGTCGCCCAGCGCAGCCTCGACCTCGGCCGCTTCGGCCTGCAGACCGAGCGACTGGATCAGCCCGTAGGCCAGCTCGGCGCGTAGTACCGCGCCCTCGGGCTCGAACTGGCCGGAAGCGTCGGCCAGCACCACCGGGTCCTGCACCTGGACCCTGTCCTTGAGCGCAGCGCCGCGGGCCGCGCCGGACTCGGCGGTTGCCAGGTCCAGTCCGAACACATCGAAGAAGCTGTCGGTCCCGTCGGTGGGACGGATCTGGCGCATACCGGCACCCATGGTCAGGTACTCGGCCGTCTCGGCGCGGGTGATCGAATCATCCGGCTCGAACACGCCGCCGGCACGACTGTCGGCCAGGCGGTTGGCCACGGCGAACTCGATCATGCCCCGGGCGGGATGGCCGTCGACATCATCCAGACCGGTAAAGCCGTCGACGCGCATGAAGTCGACATCGGCATCGACCGTGCCCGGCACAGCCGTGCCGTTGGTCAGGCCCAGCGGATCGAGCACGACACCCGAGACCGCGCCGATGCCGCGCACTGTGATCGTCCACTCACCGGGGCGCGCCGGGGCGGTCACGGCAATCGACGGACCCAGCAGCGGCAGCGAGATGGCCGAACCGTAGCGGTTGCCGTCGGGGTCGGTCAGCACCAGGGCCACGGTGTTCTCCGAGACGTTGGCGCTGGCGATCACCGTCGACAGGCCCTCGGCGACCGTGAAGGTCTCTTCGTCGGACTCGAGCAGCGGATCGAAGTACAGCTCGAAGTCCGGACCTTCGATGCGGCTTTGCTGCACGTTGGCGTTGAACTCGCGCAGCATGTTGACCGTCTGGCCGTAGTCGTCGCGTGCGCCGGCGGCCATGGCCACGGCGGCGTGGGCGTTGACCATGCCGGCACCGACCTCCCAGTCCTCGCGGCCGGGGATGTTGGTGGCGGTCGCCTCGAGAATCTCGATCACTTCCGACCAGTGCAGGCGCGGGTTGGCTTCGAGTATCAGCGCCACGATCCCGGCCACGTGCGGGGCCGACATCGAGGTGCCGCTGAGCGAGGTGTAGCCCAGATTGCCGTCGGTGGTGGCCAGCGGGTCGGTCTTGGCCTGGGTCGATACGATGTCGACGCCCGGCGCGGTCACCGTGGGCCGGTCGAACCAGGTGAAGGTCTCGCCGTCGATTTCCACGGTGCCGCCGCCGTCGCGCTTGCCGCGCGAGGAAAAGTCAGCCAGGGTCGCGTTCTTGTTGGCGGCCGCAACGCGCACGATCCACGGCGCCTTCTTGAAGTTGCCGGTGATGGTGTTCTCGCCCGAGCCGGAGTTGCCGGCGGAGAAGACCACCACGATGTTGCGGTCAGCAAGCATCTTGGTGGCGATATTGGTCGGGTGATCCGGGTCGAAGTCGGTACCGGTGTCACTGGGGCTGCCGAACGAGTTGGTCACCACGCGGATGTTGTAGCGGAACTGGTTGACCAGGGCATAATCGAAGCCGCCCAGCGTGTCGAGAATGAACAGGCCGGCGCCCGAGCCGTAGCCGATGATGTCGGCGCCAACGGCCACGCCCGCGTGGTCGCCGCCTGAGAATGCACCTGTGCCGCCGACGGTTCCCGCAACATGGGTGCCGTGTCCGCCTGCGATATCCGTGTCGGGCACGCCCTCGAGATAGGTGATCGGCAGCATTTCGTCGGTGGCGTTCAGGTTGGTCTGGGCGGCGACGTTCTGCACCACCTTTTCACCGAACTGAAGGTCCGGATGGTTGCCGTCGACGCCGGAGTCGTTGACCAGCACGCCAATGCCCTTGCCGGAATAGGGCAAGCCTGTGGCGTTGCGCAGGTTGGCATCGGTACGCATCCGGTCGACCCCGGTCAGGTCGCGGGCGTCGGCGTTGTCATATTCCAGCCGTTCATTGAGCCACACCGACTGAACGCCGTCGAGATCGGCGATTGCCAGCACCTGTTCCGGGGTGGCCACCACGCCGGCCATGGGCAGAACCTGGAAGGCCAGACCGCTCACGCCGACCGGGGCGAGGGTGTCGACCATCCGTTGCGGTTCGCCGGCATGCGCGCGGTCGAAGCTGACGACGACCTCGATGCCGTCATTAAGCGAAGCGGAATCAAGCCGGTCAAGCAGGCTGTCACCGATGACCGCTGCCGTCACCGGGGTCGATGCCAGCACGGTGATCAGCAAGACGGCCAGCAGGCCTGAAATGGATCGTGGAAGGGGGTTCATGGATAACTCCTCTCAAGTGTCAGTTGACGTATCGTCATGAGACGTGATCGCGGATCGGGAAGCCATCCGGGACTTTCCTCATGGACTGGCGGGGAAAACCCCCAGCCCATCGTCGAGGCATGCCCTGGACGGCCGGAGCGGATGGCAGGAAGGCCCGGGCCGTGCCCGGGGCCTTCCAACGGGCCTCACTGGCCCTGGCGATAGCGGTCGAAGAAGTTGACCTTGGCGAAGGCGTAGCCGGCGCGGCTGACCGCATCAAGCGGATCGAACCAGGCCTTGAGCGTCGGCTGCAGGTCAAACGGACCCTGCTCCAGCTCGAAGCGTGCACCCATCACCTCCAGGTCGAGCGCCAGCTGCACATGGCCGCGGAAGCCCGCCGGCACCTCGGCATCGTCTTCGAGCGCGATGCGCTCGCCGTTGACCGCGACCGTGATCGGATCGCTGCCCAGCGCAGCCTCAACCTCGGCGGCTTCGGCCTGAAGACCGAGCGACTGGATCAGCCCGTAGGCCAGCTCGGCACGCAGCACCACGCCCTCGGGCGCGAACTGGCCGGAAGCGTCGGCCAGCACCACCGGATCCTGCACCTGGACCATGTCCTTGAGCGCACCGCCGCGGGCCGCACCGGCCTCGGCGCTTGCCAGGTCCAGACCGAACACGTCGAAGAAGCTGTCGGTCCCGTCGGTGGGACGGAACTGGCGCATGCCGGCACCCATGGTCAGGTACTCGGCCGTCTCGGCGCGGGTGATCGACGCATCCGGCTCGAACACACCGCCGGCACGACTGTCGGCCAGGCGGTTGGCCACGGCGAACTCGATCATGCCCCGGGCCGGGTGGCCGTCGACATCATCCAGACCGGTAAAACCGTCGACGCGCATGAAGTCGACATCGGCGTCGATCGTGCCGGGCACGGCAGTGCCGTTGGTCACGCCCAGGGGGTCGAGCGTGACACCCGAGACCGCACCGATACCGCGCACCGTAATGGTCCACTCACCGGGGCGAGCCGGGGCGGTCACGGCAATCGACGGACCCAGCAGCGGCAGCGAGATGGCCGAACCGAAGCGGTTGCCGTCGGGGTCGGTCAGCACCAGGGCCACGGTGTTCTCCGAGACGTTGGCACTGGCGATCACCGTCGACAGGCCTTCGGCGACCGTGAAGGTCTCTTCGTCAGACTCGAGCAGCGGATCGAAGTACAGCTCGAAGTCCGGACCTTCGATGCGGCTTTGCTGCACGTTGGCGTTGAACTCGCGCAGCATGTTGACCGTCTGGCCGTAGTCGTCGCGTGCGCCGGCGGCCATGGCCACGGCGGCGTGGGCGTTGACCATGCCGGCACCGACCTCCCAGTCCTCGCGGCCGGGGATGTTGGTGGCGGTCGCCTCGAGAATCTCGATCACTTCCGACCAGTGCAGGCGCGGATTGGCTTCAAGTATCAGCGCCACGATCCCGGCCACGTGCGGGGCCGCCATCGAGGTGCCGCTCATCAACCCGTAATCGAGCGTGACCGGATCGGCCAGGGCGTTGGTATTGGACATGGTCGAGAGAATGTCGACGCCCGGGGCGGCGACATTCGGACGGTCATGCCACTCGAACGTCTCGCCGTCGACCGCCACCGTGCCGCCACCGTCGCGCTTGCCGCGCGAGGAAAAGTCGGCCAGGGTCGCGTTCTTGTTGGCGGCGCCGACAGTGACCACCCACGGCGCCTTGATGAAGTTGCCGCCGATGGTGTCTTCGCCCGAACCGGAATTTCCGGCAGCGAATACGATGACCACGTTCCGGTCGGCCAGCATCTTGGTGGCGATATTGGTGGGATCATCCGGGTTGAAATCGGTACCGGTATCGCCGGGACTGCCCCAGGAATTGTTGATGACACGAATGTTGTAGCGGAACTGGTTGACCAGCGCATAATCGAAGGCACCCAGCGTGTCGAGGATGAACAACACGCCGCCGGAACCGTAGCCGATCAGGTGGGCACCCGGTGCCACGCCGGCATAGTCGCCGCCCGAAGCCGCGCCGGTGCCCGCGACCGTACCGGCCACATGCGTGCCGTGGCCGCTGCCGATATCGGTATCGGGCACGTCTTCCACCCAGGTGATCGGGAGCATGCCGTCGACCGCGTTCAGATTGGCCGTGGCGAACACGTTCTGTACCGTTTGCTCACCCAGCATCAGGTCCGGGTGCGTGGCATCGATCCCCGAGTCGTTGACCATGACGCCGATGCCCTTGCCCGAAAACGGGAAACCCATGTCATTGCGCAGATTGGCATTGGTGCGCGCCCGGTCGACGCCGGTGAGCGCCCGCGCTTCATCGTTGGTCAGCTCAAGGCGTTCATTGAGCCAGAGCGAGCGCACGTCCTCGACCTCGCTCAAAGCCAGGATCTGCTCGGGCGTGGCCAGCACTCCGGCCATCGGCAGGGCCTGGAAGTAGATGCCATCCAGGCCGTGCTGCGCCAGGGTCGCGACCTGCCCCGAATCCAGCGGGCCCTGGCCGTCGAAGCTGACAATGACCTCCAGGCGATCGTCGGCATCGCTGTGCTCGATCGAGTCGAGCAGGCTTTCGCCGATGGTCGCGGCAAGGCTGAACGGGGAGACTGCCAGCAAGGCCAGCAGCCCGAACGCTTGCAACGCGCGCCACGGGCTCTTTGGGTGATTTCGGCATGGATTGAACATGTTGATCCTCCGTCAGATGTCGAATCCTGACAGGAGAACCGATCGGGCGCCGCGGGGAAATCCGGGATTTCCCATTCATTCCAGTGGGAAAACCCTCAGGGATCCGGTGCGACGGCATCACGCCATGCAGATTTGCTCGGGGGGGGGGGGGCTTCCTAGTCGATCAGCCCCCGGCGGGCCGCGTAGCGCACCAGTTCGGCGGTATTCCTGACATCGAGCTTGTCGAGCACCCGGCCGCGATGGTTTTCCGCGGTCTTGACGCCAATCCCCAGCGTGCGCGCCACTTCCTTCGTACTCTTGCCCTCACACACCAGGTGCATGACCTCTCGCTCGCGCGCGGTCAGCGACTGATAGGGATCCTCGATCGCCTGGTCACGCGGCTCGCGCTGTGCGCGCGCCAGCGCTGCCGCGGCCTGCGGGCCAAACACGCTGCCCCCCGAGGCCACGCATTCGACCGCGCGGCGCAGTTCCTCGCCCGGCGTGTCCTTGACCAGATAGCCATGAGCACCGGCACGAACCAGCGGCAACACATACTCGGGTTCATGGTGATGGGTCAGAACCAGGATGCGCAACTCCGGCAGCGACTCGGCGAGCCGACGCACCACTTCCAGGCCATTGAGCCGAGGCATGCTCAAATCGACTATGGCCAGATCCAGCGGCAGCTCCTGCGCCTTGGCAATCGCCTCCATGCCGTCGCCGGCCTGGGCGATGACCCGGCACAAATCGTCTTGTTCGAGCAGCGCCTTGAGACCGTCACGGACGATGGTGTGATCGTCAGCCAGGAAAATTCGGATCGGTTTCATGGGCTGCCAGCGTCCATCGACGATTGTGAATCGAGACGCACCGTGACCGTAATGGCGGTGCCTCGCCCGGGGGCACTGCTGATCGCCAGTTGGCCGCCAAACAGCCGGACGCGGTCGCTCATGCCGGCCAGGCCGATGCCGCGTTCTTCGTCAACTTCCTTCCGGTCGGGTTCGAAGCCAACGCCGTCATCGCGAATTCGAAGCTCGAGGGAGTTGCCCGAGCGGGTCAGCGACAAACTGGCCTGGCTGGCGCGGGCGTGCTTGACGACGTTATTCAGGGCTTCCTGCGAGATGCGAAATAGCAGGGATTCCAGATCGGCGTCCCGGCTTTCCTCGGGCAGGCCTTCAACCGACACCGAGACTTCGATACCGGCGGTTTCTCCGGCGCGACGCCCCAGCCATTCGAGCGCGGCACCGAGCCCCAGGTCGTCCAGCACCTGGGGTCGCAGCACCCTCGACAGCTCGCGCGTGTCCTCCAGCGCCTTGCGCGCCAGTTCCACGCTTCGAGCCCGGTCTTCGGGCGAGCGCTCCAGGCTGTGCACCAGTGCGGTCAGCATCTGGCCGAGATGGTCGTGCAGCTCCCGCGCCAGATGACGACGCTCGTCCTCCTGGACTCGCCAGGTGCTTCGCGCCAAGTGCGAGAAATCCCGCTGCATGTCCTCCAGCTCGGAAAACAGGCGTTGGTTTTCGTGTGCCAGCGCTTCGACACGTTCCTGCAGGGAATCCTTGCGCCGACGCCTGCTGAATAGGCCGTGAAAGTGTGCCATGGGTCGATCATAAGCCATGCATCTCCCGGAAAGCCGTTTGTAACTCCGGTGGCATCTGACTGGCCAGCTCGAGCAGCAGGGTCCGGGACAGGGAATCGCCTTCCGACAACGCTTCCGACGGGCTTTCAGTCCGTTCCAGGATGGCATGAAGCTGCCAGTTACCCACCCAGGGGTCGAGCTCCAGCGGGGGCCGCAACGCCTGCGATACGGTTTGCTGCGCCTGCAACACGCTGCCGGACTCGAGCTGATTGTCCGCCAGCAACGTCAGCGCCTGAAGCTGCATCGGGCGGTGTCCGAGTTGCTCGGCACTGGTCGCCAATTCCTCGAAATCGGCCGGATTGCCGCCCAGTCGGCGCAGGCGGCTGATCCGGATCATGAGCGCCGTCGGTTCGCTGCCGCTGGAACGCGCCAGTTGCAGCGCTTCGTCAAAAACCGCGGCCGCCCCCGATGCATCCTCGGGCGCACGCAAGGCCGCTTCGATGCGCACCAACCTGGCACGCTGCGACAGGTTGGCCTGGTCGGCAAAGTATTCCTGGGCTCGCTGCCATTGCGGCCGGGCATGCGCCAACAAATCGAGCGACGCAAGCACCTCGGCCGTCCGCAAGTGGTACTCGGCCAGCCCGCGCCGGTCATCCAGCGGCTCGAGCAGTTCGATGGCGGTATCGAAAGCGTCCAGCGCCGCATCGATACGGCCCTGATAGCCTGCCAGCAAGCCGATCGAGCCGTGCGCCGTCGCCTCGCCGAACGGGTTGCCGAGCTCCCGCGCCATCTCCAGTGAGCGCAGCAGGCTGGCCTGTGCTGCGCTCCAGTCGCCGCGCGCCATTTCCAGTTCTCCGGAAACGTGCAGACTCGACATCAACCCCTGCGAGTCGCCCGCTTCGGCTTGCTGCTCCTTGGCGCGTTGCGCGAAGGCTTCGGCCGTTTCGTACTCACCCAGCATCAGGTGCATGAATGCCAGGCTGGTGCGAACGCCGGCGGTGGCGTGACCGCTTCCCAGTTGCTCGAATGTGCGCAATGCATCCCGATAGTGGCCGCGCGCTGCATCGTAGTGGCCGACCTCCTCTTCCAGCACGCCCAGTTCGTTGTAGGTTCGCGCCAGCCCCGCCAGGTCGCCGATCTCTTCACGGATGTCGAGCGCCCGGTCGATGGCATCCCGGGCCAGGTCATAACGGCCGCGAATCATGTTCAGACGACCGACGTTGGACAGGCTGGCGGCATGGCCGCGCCGATCGCCGGCCTGCTGGCGCAGCTCCGCCGCATCACCGTAGTAATCATTGGCGACATCGAGCTCACCGAGTCGTTCGTGGGCGATACCCAATCCGTTGAGCACCTCGGCCCGACCTTCGATATTGGCGAGCCGGTTCTGTATCACCAGCGCCTTGACGAAGTAGTCTTCCGCTGCGCGCTGCACATTGCCGGACATCACGGCAAACTTGCCCAACAGGAACCATGCGCGCGGGTGATTGGCGTCGATCTCCGAAACCTCTTCGGCCAGCCGGGCTGCCTCCTGGAGCTGGCCCTGATCGGCCAGGAGTTCGGCCAATGCCAGCTTGGCGTCCGTGTCGGACGGGTATTGTTCGACCAGGCGGGTGAAACGCTCAATCGCTCGCTCGGTCTGCCCAGCCAGCGCCGATAATCGGGCTCTTGCCCAGGCCTCGGCGCGACCACCCTGGCCTTCCAGCAGTTCGGCCGCGCGTTCAGCGGCATCCAGCGCCTCGTTGTAGTACCCGGCCGCAGCGCGCGCATCGGCCAGGCGCGCCCAGGCCATGCCAAACGCGTCGTCCATTTCCACGGCCCGCTCCAGGGCATCGAGGGCGCGCTGATGATCGCTGCGTGCCAGCGCGTCGATGCCGTCGTCGAACCGGGCCAGGGCGTCGAGATCGTTCGACATGGGCAATCGCTCTGCATCACCGCCCGCGGGCACCTCCAGCAAAGCGACGATACGCTGCACGGCCTGGTCCGCACCGTCCAGAATTGCATCGGGTTCCAGTTTGATCTGGAACTCTGAGCTATCTGCATCTGCCGAGTCGAATACATTGACCTGAAACCGCAATTCGGGTGCATTGCCGAGCAGTGCAGCCTGCACGATCCAGTCAGCACCCAGCAACTCGGCGAGCTGCGCCAGCCGGCCCTGGTCAAGCTCGGCGACGGTCAGGCGCAAATCGGCCAGTGTGCGTCGAACCCGTAACGGTTCCACCACCATCAGATTGCGATTTTCCGCCAGCCGCCCGGCGGTGATTTCGGCCAGGCTGTTTCTTGCCCAATCAAAGTCTTCGCTGCCGGTTCCGTTGACGATCGGGAGAATGGCCACACTGGGTGCTGCAGCGGGCATCGGAGTGTGGGAATCCAAGAAATCCGGCAAATACATTGCCGCCACACCGACCAGGCCAGCAATAAGTACCGCCCAGGCCGACCGGCGCACCGTGCGGCGCCAGTTCAGACGGGTCTGGCCCCGGGTAAGGTCATCGGCAAAGGCTTTTGCATCGGCGTAGCGGTTGTCCGGATTCGGCTCCAGCGCGCGACGCACGGTGCGCCTGAGGCTGCGCGGAACGGACTCCTCGCCGGGGAGGACAACCGGCGCGGCCGGATTCATGCGCCGGGCGATGGTTTCGTCTCGCGTTTCGCCTTTCAACGGGGTCTTGCCCGTGAGCATCTCCCACAGCACCAGGCCCAGGGCATATAGATCGGCGCGCGCATCCACAGCCTCTCCCCGAACCTGCTCGGGTGCCATGTAGGCGACCGTGCCGATGGTCTGGCCGGCTTCGGTCAATTGTTGTTGGTCGAGCGCCCGGGCAATGCCGAAATCGGTCAACCACGCCCTGCCGGAGTGGTCGACCAGGATGTTCGATGGCTTGATGTCGCGGTGGACGATACCGTGGCGGTGCGCTTCCGCAAGCGCTCCGGACAACTGGATCGCGATCCCGACGGCCTGGTCGGCACTCAGCGGGCCATCGGCAAGGTGCTCTACCAGAGTCCGGCCAGGCACCAGATCCATGGTCATGAAGACCAGGTCCCCATCGGTGCCGATATCGTGGATGCGAACGACGTTGGGATGACTGATCTGGCGCGCCAGCCTGATCTCGCGACGAAACCGCTCAAGCGCGACCGGATCGGCCGCCAGCTGCTCGGACAACAGCTTGAGCGCAACTTCTGTATCGAGCGAATCGTCGTGGGCGCGGTAGACGATCCCCATACCACCGACGCCCAGCACTTCGACAATCCGATAACGGCCGTCCAGAAGCGTGCCGGCAGGCAGCATTCGGCGCGTACCAGTCATGGTACGGGTTTCGGTTTGCCGGAGATCGTCCTTTTTGTCACTCATCGAGCGCAATCTCCGGTGCTCGCCCGCCCCTTTCCCCGACTGAGGATCACGTTACAGCCAAACGGCACGGCCGATCAAGCGGTACGGCCCGGCGGCACGCGTTTACAGGCTCCGCTGTATGGCGTGTATGTTGTCTCGTACCCATGCCGTATCCAGAAGCAGTTTCAGCTGCCTGATGACGGCCTCCAGCAGATCGGCGTCGTGCCGGGTAAAGAGCTTGCCGGGCTCGAGGCTGTCGGCGTAGGCAACGGCGATGACTTGCTCGCCCCGAAAAATCGGCATGGCCAACAGGGCCCGGATTCCTCCGGTCGAAATGCTCTCGCTACCGGCCAGCGCCCGGGCGCCGTCGGTATCGGAGCAAAATTCACTGATGCCCTCGATCGCCGCGCGGCGAATCGCTGTCATGCTCGGGGCCGGTTCGGCATCGCCCAGCTGCACGACAGGTCGACATCCGCCATCTTCCAAAACTTGCCAGAGACCGGCCCGCTCGCAGCCCGAAAGCCGGGCGAGTTCCCGTACGGTGTGATCGAGCGCGTCGGAATTCGACTTGCCCCAGTCGGGCCCGGGTTCGACACCGCCGTCGCCGTGACCGGAGCGTCCGGCATCGCCCGATTCTGCCGCCGCGGGCCTGACCAGCAAGGGAATACCACCGGCTTCGAGCCAGCCGGGTGACGAAATCACGGCCCGGTCTATGGGGCGGCCGTCCAGGCGGGTACCATTCTTGCTGACCTGGTCGGTTGCCAGCCAGCCGCTCCCGGCGTCCTCGAGCAGCAGGTGAATACGCGACACACTGGCGTGATCAAGACAGACGTCGGCGTCGGGCGAGCGGCCAACGGCATATCGACGGCCAGGCTCGAGCCAGTGCAACTGCCCGGGCTGCCCGGGCAGGAAAGCGGTCAGGCAGAGCCCGTCGTGATCGAAGCGCTCGTCCTTAGCCGGCAAGGCCGAGACTGTAGCGAAGCGTGCTGGCGCGAGCGCGCAGCATGCCCTCATGGTTGTCCAGGTCTCGAGCCGAGCGCCACACCTTGGGCACCAGTCCGGCATCGGCGGCCGACCGGACTGCGGCTTCGAACTGAACCAGTTTCTGAACCGCTCCCGAGACATCGTCGAGCAGCCAGGCAGCGTAGGCATCATCAACCAGGAGCTGCAAGTCACCGAAAGTGCCCGAATCGAGATCACCCGAGGCATCCGAAAGGGTGTCCTGCAGACCGTCGAACTTGTCCTCGATGGTCTGATCCAGCAGCCGTGTGTCGGCAAGGATCAGGAAGTCCGACCACTGGCCGCCACTGCCTCTGACCCGATAGCTGCCGGCCGCGGTTTCATCCGTGATGTCCCGAAACGGCGCGCCATTGCTGCTCTTGAAAAGCCGCAACGGTGTAGCAGGCGAGTAGTGCAGCGCGGTGGTGTAGATCTCGACCTCGGCGACGCCCTCGAAGCTCAGCCCGCCGTCCACCGGGGGATCGATGGTGATCATCAGGGGAAACCCGGACGGCACCGTGATCTCGGTGGCATTCGGCAGCCGGCCAAGCAAGGCCGGCGACAGCGGATTGACCTGGGAGACCGACAGGCCGAGGCTCTGCTCGCTCAACCCGACCACTTTCTCGAACCGGATGGTCAGATCGGCAGTCGCGACACCGACCAGCTCGATGCGCGCATGTGCCTCGTTACCGTCGATCGATAGATCAATCGTCTGGGCCGCAGCAAAGCTGCTCGAAAGGGCGGCGGCGACCGCGAAAATCAGCGTCAGAAGCCTTTTCATCTAGAAATCTCCCTGCAGTGGGGATAAATGAGCGTTCTCTAATCAACCTAATAAGCTAGCAGCATTCCGCGCGCGACGCAATCCGGAAACGTCCCCGGCTCGGGAACGCCGACAATCCCGGAACCCTACCGCCTGAATCGCTCGAGCAGGCCGTCGAGCTCGTCCAGGCTGGTGTAGCGAATGGTGACCTGGCCCTTGCCGGAAGCCGAGTGCTTGACGCTCACCGGTGCGCACAGGGTTTCGGTCAGCTCCTGCTCGAGCCGCTCGATATCGGCCGGCTTGTCGGACGTCGTCTTCTTTTTCGCCGGAGTGCCTTCGCGCAGGCGTCGCACCAGGGCCTCGGTCTGGCGCACCGACAGGTCCTTGTCGACCACCTCACGCGCGGCGCGAATCTGGTCGGAGCGTTCGAGGGTGAGCAGGGCGCGGGCGTGGCCCATGTCGATCTGCTTGCTGTCGACCAACTCGCGTACTTCCGGGGCCAGCTCCATCAGCCTGAGCAAGTTGGTCACCGAGGTACGCGAGCGGCCCACGCTCCTGGCCGCCTGTTCGTGGGTCAGGCCGAACTCGTCGATCAGGCGCCTGAGCGCGACGGCCTCTTCGAGCGGGTTGAGGTCCTCACGCTGGATGTTCTCGATCAGGGCCAGCGCCAGGGTGGCCTCGTCGGCAATCTCGCGCACCAGCGCCGGGATGGTCTCCATGCCGGCCATCCGGCAGGCGCGCCAGCGGCGTTCGCCGGCGATCAGCTCGTAGCGCCCCTGCTTCGCCAGGGGGCGCACCACGATGGGCTGCACCAGTCCCTGTTCCCTGATCGAATCAGCCAGCTCTTCCAGGCGATCCGGATCCATGGCCGATCGGGGCTGGTAGCGGCCGGGCTCGATCACGTCGAGCGGCAACTCCTTCAGCCCGGTCAGCTCGCCTTCGGGGCTGGCCTTCTCGGCCGCGGCCCGGGTCTTGCCCAGGAGGGCATCGAGGTTGCGGCCCAGGGGTTTCTTCTTGCGTGACGCTGCCATGTCTGAATCCTGTATCAGGCGCTGCCGCTTTCGGCAGCCAGGTCCTGCGGGGTGGATGACGGCGCCCCGCGCGCCGCCTCGCCCATGCGGCGCAGGTATTCGCCGGCCAGGCCGAGATAGGCCACGGCGCCGCGCGATTCACGGTCGTAGTGAATCACCGACTGGCCGTAGCTCGGCGCTTCGGCCACGCGCACGTTGCGTGGAATCACGGTGGCGTAGAGCTTGTCGCCGAAATGTTCCGAGAGCTGGCGCGAAACCGCGCCGGAGAGATTGTTGCGGACGTCGAACATGGTCCGAACCAGGCCTTCGATTTCGAGCTCGGGATTGACCGAGTCCTGGATCTGCTCGATGGTGCTCAAAAGGGCGGTCAGGCCCTCGAGCGCGTAGTACTCGCACTGCATCGGAATCAGCACCGAGTCGGCCGCGGTCAGGGCATTGAGCGTAAGTACGCTCAGCGACGGCGGGCAATCGATGATGATGTGGTGATAGCGCGAAGCCGCGTTGGCCAGGGCGGCACGCAATACAGTGGCGCGATCGTCTTCGTCCATCAGCGCGACTTCGGCGGCGGTCAGGTCGCCGTTGGCCGGCACCAGGTCAAAGCCCATGGCCTCGACGTGCACGGTCGCCTCCGTGACACTGCACTCACCGAGCAGCACCTCGCAGAGCGTGTTCTGCCCGTCCTCGAGTTCGACCCCCGAGCCGGTGGTGGCATTGCCCTGCGGATCGATATCGACCAGCAGGACGCGGCGCTCGAGCTCGGCCAGCCCGGCGGCGAGGTTGAGCGCCGTGGTGGTCTTGCCCACGCCGCCCTTCTGGTTGGTCACGGCCACGATGCGGGCCCGTCTTTGAGTCATTGGCGTTCCACGATGGCCAGGCTGCGGACACCGTCCGCTCCGGGCACCTTGAGTTCGATTCGATCGACATTGTACGCATCCCCGACGGCGGCGCACTCCTCCGGGGTCAGTCGGCCCTTCATCGCCAGCAGGCGCGCACCATCGTCGATGAAGCGTCCGAGCTGCGCGAGCAGCCGCGGCAGGGGCGCCAGGGCACGTGCCACGATCTCGTCCGGTACCGTTTCCGGCACGAATTCCTCGAGACGGGCCTGCACCGGCTCGATATTGTCCAGTCCGAGCTCGCGTCGCACCTGGCGCAGGAAGCGGACCTTCTTGCCGTTGCTGTCGACCAGCACGAAGTGCCGATCGGGACAGGCGATGGCCAGCGGCACCCCGGGCAGTCCGGCGCCGGTGCCGGCGTCGACAATGACTTCACCGGTGATCCACGGCAGGATGCTCAGGCTATCGAGCAGGTGACGATCGACCATCGCCGGCAGTTCGTCGACGGCGGTGAGATTATAGGCCCGATTCCAGCGCGCCAGCAGTTCGAGGTAGGCCAGCAGCTGCCCGACCTGGCCATCGTCTAGCTCGAGTCCGAGTTCACCCAGTCCGGCAATCAGGCGCTGGCCGATCCGCTCGTCGCTCACGACTCGGTCGAGGCCTCCGGCTCGGGCAGGTTGCCCTCGGGCAGTTCACGATGGTGATGGCAGGCGACCTGGTGACCGTCGTCGAGCGTTTCCAGCTCGGGTACTTCGCGCACGCAGCGCTCGGTGGCAAACGGGCAGCGCGTGCTGAACACACAGCCCTTGGGTGGATTGAGCGGCGAGGGCATGTCGCCCTTGAGCGCGCGCCGGGCACGGGCCCGTTCGCGCACCGGATCGGGAATCGGTACCGACTCGATCAGCGCCCGGGTATAGGGGTGGCGCGGCTGGTGATAGATGCTCTCGCGATCGGCCAGCTCCATCACCTTGCCCATGTACATCACCAGAACGCGGTCGGAAACATGGCGCACGATCGACAGGTCGTGGGCAATGAAGATCAGGGACAGTTGCAGCTTCTGCTGCAGATCCTTGAGGAGATTGACGATCTGCGCCTGGATGGACACGTCCAGCGCGCTGACCGGCTCGTCGCAGACGACCAGGCGCGGATTGACCACCAGCGCCCGGGCAATGCCGACGCGCTGGCACTGCCCGCCGGAGAACTCGTGCGGGTAGCGGTTGATCTGATTGCTGCTCAGACCGACCATCTTGAGGATGCCGCTGACCCGCTCACGAATCTGCAGCCGGGACATCGACGGGAAGAAGGTCTTGAGCGGTTCGGCGATGATGTCGCCGATGGTCATGCGCGGGTCGAGCGAGCCCTGCGGGTCCTGGAAGATCAACTGGATTTCACGGCGCTTGCGACGAAACGTCTCCTCGCTGGCCCGGGCCAGATCCTCGCCCAGCCACAGAATCTCGCCACTGTCGGAGCGCTGCAGGCCGAGCAGGGCACGGGCCAGGGTCGACTTGCCGCAGCCCGACTCGCCGACGATGCCCAGGGTTTCGGCCGGGTAGACATCGAAGCTCACGCCATCGACGGCACGGATCTGATGGTAGTCGTGGCGAAAGATCGAGCCGGTGTCGACCCGGAAACTGACCTTCAGATCGCGCACCTGCAGTACCGGATTGCGCATCAGCCGGCCTCCTTTTTCGACGGCAGGGCGTCGAGGTGGCAGCGCTTGAAGCGGCCTTCGACGACTTCCTCGAAAGGCGGCAATTCACGGCACTTGTCCCAGGCGTAGGAGCAACGATCGCGGAAGGGACAGCCCTCGGGCACTTCGAGCAGGTTGGGCGGGTTGCCCGGAATGGCGTGCAGGATGCCGGACTGGTCGCGGTCGAGGCGCGGCACCGACTCGAGCAGACCCTCGGTATAAGGATGGCGCGGATCGGCGAACAATTCATTGATGCCGGCCAGCTCCATTTCCTTGCCGGCATACATCACCAGCACGCGATCGCACAGGCCGGCAACGACGCCCAGGTCATGCGTGATCAGGAGAATCGCCGTCGACGACTGGGTCGAGAGTTCGCCCATCAGTGAATTGATCTGTGACTGCACGGTCACGTCCAGCGCCGTGGTCGGTTCGTCGGCGATCAGCAGGTCGGGTTGACACAGCAGCCCCATGGCAATCATCACGCGTTGGCACATGCCGCCGGAAAGCTCGTGCGGATATTGGCGCATGCGCTGCTCCGGATCGCTGATCTGCACCAGCCTGAGCATCTCGATGGCGCGCGCACGCGCTTCCTTGCGTTTGAGATTGCGATGATGCGTCAGCACCTCGACGAGCTGATCGCCGATGGTCAGATAGGGATTGAGCGAGGAAACCGGGTCCTGGAAGATCATCGAGATCTTCGAGCCACGCACGCGCGTCAACTCGGACAGGGACATACCCAGCAGTTCCTGGCCGCGGAACTTCACCGAACCGGTGGCGCGTCCGTTTTCCGCCAAAAGGCCCATCAGGGCCAGCGCCGTCTGCGTCTTGCCCGAACCGGATTCGCCCACCAGGCCCAGGGTCTCGCCGGGCTCGAGATCGAAACTGATGCCGTTGACCGCGTGCACCACGCCGTCGGGGGTGTCGAAGGAGACGGTCAGGTCGCGGACTTCAAGCAAGGCCATGGCACATTCCTTCGGATTTCGTATTTCGAATTTCGTGCTTCCTCATAGCCGATCCTTCGGATCCAGCGCATCCCTGAGTCCGTCGCCGAGGAAGTTGAAGGCAAACAGGGTCACCGCCAGGAACGTGGCCGGGTAGAGCAGCGACCAGGGGGCGGTTTCGAGTTCCTGGGCGCCTTCATTGACCAGTGCGCCCCAGGAGGTCAGCGGCTCCTGCACGCCCAGGCCGAGAAAGCTCAGGAAGGATTCGACCAGGATCACCTGGGGAATGGTCAGGGTGACGTAGACGATGACCACGCCGAGCAGGTTGGGCACGATGTGGCGCCGGATGATCTGCCATTCGGTCGCGCCGCAGGCGCGCGCGGCCTCGACAAAATCCTTGTTCTTGAGGCTCAGGGTCTGGCCGCGCACGATGCGCGCCATGTCGAGCCAGTTGATTGCGCCGATGGCGATGAAGATCAAGAAGATGTTGCGCCCGAACACCACCATCAACAGGATCACGAAGAACATGAAGGGCATGGCATAGACCGCGTCGACGATGCGCATCATCACGTTGTCGGCCCGTCCACCGACATAGCCGGCGAAGGCTCCCCAGGTGACACCGATGATCAACGACACCAGCGTGGCGACCAGGCCGACCAGCAGCGAAATCCGCCCGCCAATCAAGGTGCGCACGAACAGATCGCGTCCCAGCGCATCGGTCCCGAACAGGTGGCCCTTCTCCAGCGACGGTGGTGTCGAGTAATTGTCCCAGTCCGGGATCTCGTGGTCCCAGTTCGACAACATCGGACCGAAAGTGACCAGGGCGATAAGCACGATCAGGATGGCCAGGGCCGCCACCGCCGCCTTGTTCTTGAGCAGGCGGTGCCAGGCATCGACGTAGAGCGAGCGCCCGCGGACGTCGCGCGTGTCCAGCGCCTGATCGAAGGCATCGCGGGTGGTCTCATTCATGATTCGGTTTCACCGTCGTCGTAGCGAATGCGCGGGTCGAGCCAGGCATAGAGCAGATCAACCATGAAATTGAACAGGATGATCAGCACACCGTAGAGAATGACCACGCCCATGACCAGGGTGTAGTCGCGGTTGAGCGCACCCTGCACGAAATACGAGCCGATGCCGGGAATGGTGAAGATGCGCTCGACCACGACCGAACCGGTCAGGATGGCCGCCGCCGCCGGCCCGAGATAGGAGATGACCGGCAGCAGGGCCGGTTTGAGGGCATGGCGAAAGATCACTTCATTTTCCGGCATGCCCTTGGCGCGCACGGTCCGGATGAAACTCGAGTGCAGCACCTCGATCATCGATCCGCGCGTGATGCGGGCGATGTAGGCAATCATCGGCAGGGCCAGGGTCACGACCGGCAGTACCATGCGATCGAGACTGAACTCCCAGCCGCCGGCCGGCAGCCAGCCGAGCGTGATGGCAAACAGCAGGATCAGCAGCGGCGCCATGACGAAATTGGGCACCGATATTCCGATCATGGCGATGCTCATCACGGTGTAATCAGCCGGCCGGTTCTGCCTGAGCGCCGCCCAGGCGCCAATGGTCACACCGAACAGCAATGCCAGTACCAGCGCCGCCAGGCCAAGCGTGAACGAAACCGGCGCCCCCTGGATGACCAGGTCGTTGACGGTCCAGTCGCGGTAATGGAACGAAGGCCCGAGATCGCCGCGAACGATCTGCCAGAGATAGCGCCCGTATTGAAACACCAGCGGCTCGTCGAGATGGTACTTGGCCGCCAGGTTGGCCTCGATCTCCGGCGGCAGCGCCCGCTCCGAATCGAACGGCCCACCGGGAGCTACGCGAATCAGGAAGAACGCGAAAGTGATTAGCAGAAACAGCGTCGGAACCGCCGACCCCAAGCGCCTGAGCGAATACTTCAGCACAAGCGCCTCCATGGAGCGCTGACTTGCCTCACGCCAAGACGCGAAGGCGCCAAGTTCGCCAAGAAATCAAGATTCATCGAACTGGTTAACCACTCGGCTGATTCCGTGTTTCATGAGTTCCTCGGAGAAGTTCAGCAACAAGCCCACGCGCAACTCCGAGAGCTTGAGATAGGTGAGCAACTGCTTCTTATGCGCTCGAGTCAATTTCTCGACCGCCTTCAATTCAAGTATTACCTTCTCATTGACGACGATATCCGCTCGGAAAGCCTCCTTGAATTTGATTCCTTCATAGACGAGGGGGACGGAGACTTGCCTCTTTACCTGCATTCCCTGATCTGTAAGCCGCTTGGCCAATACAGCTTCATATACCGACTCAAGAAGGCCAGGCCCCAGATCGCGATGAATCTTCACAGCCTCATCGACTGCAGCACTCACTATTACATCTTCTTCAGGTCTTCTTGGCGACCCTGGCGCCTTCGCGCCCTGGCGTGAGGCAAACCTACTCCGCACGATCAGACTCCTCAGAAGCCTCTTCCGCCCCGACCTCTCGGGACCTCACCAGGTACATATAGCGCGTCAAATGGTAATCCATGACATTTTCTTCCCAGCCTTTCAGGCGCGGGTCGATCAGGCGCTTGGTGACGTAGTGGTAGACGGGAAGGATGACCTGCTCGGCCAGGATCATGCGCTCGGCTTCGGCCATCAGGTTGCGGCGGCTAGCCGGAATTCGCTCGGACGCGATGCGCTCGAGCAGGCGATCGTATCGTGCGTTGTCAAAGCCGGCGTCGTTGCGGCCGTGCTCGGAGTGGAACAGCTCGAGAAAGGTAAAGGCGTCCATGTAGTCGCCGATCCAGCCCGAGCGGAAGACTTCGGTGACGCGCCGCTGAGCGCGGTTCTGCAAAAAGACCCGGAATTCCTCGTTGACCAGCCGCGTTCGCACGCCCAGCACCTGCTTCCACATGGCCGACATCGCCACGGCAATGCGGCGGTGGTTCTCCGAGGTGTTGTAGCGCAGTTCGACCTCCAGCGGCCGATCCTCGCCGTAGCCGGCCTTGCGGTAGAGGCGGCGGGCCTCTTCCTCGCGTTCCTGCTGGGTCCAGTCGGCCCACTCGGGCTGTGGCGATTCGTAGTCGGGCAAACCCGGCGGAATCAGGTTGAAGGTCGGGATTTCGCCGTAGCGGCTGACCCGTTCGGTCAGAATCTCGCGGTCGATGGCCAGGGTCAGCGCTTGCCTGAGCGCCAGGTTTTCCTCGAAAGGTTCGCGCGTCAGATTGAACGAGAAGAAGTACGTGCCGAACCAGGGCGCGACCATCAGCGCCTCGGGCATTTCGCGCTTCAGCCATTCGAACTGCCCCGATGGCAACTGGTAGGTCCAGTGCAGGTCGCCGGCCCGAAAACGATTGAACTCGGTATTCTCGTCCTCGAAGGGATAGTAGACCACGCGCTCGACGATGACGTCGTCGACGGCCCGGAAATGGGGATTCTTCGTCAGTTCGATACGCGAGCGTACCTGCCACTCGGCCAGCTCGAAGGCGCCGTTGGAGACGAGATTGCCGGGGCGGACATGGCTGTCGCCATGGGCCTCGAGCGACGGCCGCCAGACCGGGTAGGTCGTGGGATGGGTCAGCAGGCCGAGAAAATAAGGCGTCGGATCCGATAGCTGTACCTGGAAGGTCGTTTCACTGAGCGCCGTCACGCCCAGCTCATCGGGCGGCAGTTCGCCGGAAAAAATCGCCTCGGCATTGCGCACGGGCGAGAGCATGCGGCTGTAGGACGCGCCGGTTTCCGGGTCGACCGCACGCTGCCATGACCAGACGAAATCCTCGGACGTGACCGGCTCGCCGTTGCTCCAGCGAGCGGCCGGGTCGAGAAAGAAGGTGTAGGTCAGACCGTCGCGGCTGATGTCCCAGTGCCGGGCCGCTCCGGGCACGACGCGGCCGTCCGGTGCGGTCGTGGTCAGGCCCTCGAACAGATCGCGCAGAATATTGGCGGAAGGGACGCCCTCGGCCAGGTGCGGATCGAGCGTCTGCGGTTCATCGCCGTTGCCGCGGTGTACCACCTGAATTTCTGCCAGCACTTCGGGCAACGGTTGACCCGATTCGTCGAAGACCACCTCGACCGGCTGCGACAGTTCCGGCGCCGGCAACGGCTCGGATTCACCGGATCCGCCGCTGCACGCAGCCAGCAGTAATAGCGAAAGCGCCGGCAACAGCCGCCTCACGGCAGCGTCATCCAGCGCGACAGGTGCACGTCCATCGGGTTGTCCTTGAATCCGCTCACTTCGGGTTTCACCAGATGCCTGGAGACATAGTAGTACAGGGGAATGATCGCCTGTTCCTCGAGCAGCCGGCTTTCTGCCGCGCGCAGCATCTCCAGCCTTTCGGGCCCACGCAGCCGGGTCGCCCGGCCCATCAGCTCGTCATAGCGCTGATCGTCGAAGAAGGTGTAGTTGCCCGGGTGATCACTGACGAACAACTGCAGGAAGTTGGCCGCGTCGCGCCAGTCGGCGATCCAGCCGCCGCGGAACACTTCGGTCAGGCGACCCTGGCGACGGTTGGTGACGAATACCTTCCATTCCTCGTTGACCAGGCGGGTCTGCACGCCCAGGTGCAGTTTCCACATCGCGGCGATGGCAGCCGCCATGCGCCGATGGGTGAGCGAGGTGTTGAAACGCAGTTCCACTTTCAGCGGCCGGTGCTCACCGTAGCCGGCGGCGCGATACAGACGCTCGGCCTCGGCCAGGCGCTCGGCGGCCGGCAACGGCGGTTGGCGGCCTTCGGACCAGCCGGGCATGCCCGGCGGCACCAGTCCCCAGGCCGGGATTTCACCCGAACCCAGAACCCGCTCGGTGATCAGTTCCCGGTCGATGGCCAGGCTTAGTGCGCGCCGCAGTCCGGGTGATTCGGCAAACGGCTCGCGCGCCAGGTTGAAGCCCAGATAGAAACTTCCCAGATAAGGCGAGATCCTGAGTTCCTCGCCGAACTGCTCGCGCAGCCAGTCGACCCGCCCGGGCGGAATCGTCTCGGTGACGTGCAGCTGGCCGGCCCGGTAGCGCGCCAACTCGACGTTGGGCTGTTCGATGACGTGCCAGATCAGGCCCTCGAGCGCGACCGTGTCGGCCGCTCGCCAGGCGGGGTTCGGAAGTAGTTCAAGGTGTGCTCCCGGGACCCGCTCGGCCAGAACGAACGCCCCGCTGTAGCGCTCGCCGCGATCACCCGGCCAGGGGTAGGTCACGGGATGGGTCAGCAGCTCGTCGAACCAGGCCAGGGGACGGACCAGACGCACCTCCAGCCGGTGCCGGTCGACCGCCTCGACGCCGAGCGACTCGGCATCGGCCTCGCCACTGCGAACGGCTTGGGCATTGGTGACCACGTCGAGCAGAGCGGCCGTCGGCGAGGCGGTCGCCGGGTTCAGCGCGCGGCGCCAGCCGGCCACGAAATCCGCAGCAACGATCGGTTCACCGTCGGACCAGCGCGCTTCGGGGTCGAGCCGGAAGGTCCAGGTCTTCCCATCCTCACTGACGGTCCAGGATTCGGCCACGCCGGGCACCAGTTCGGCGCCTGCATCGAAGGTGATCAGGCCTTCGTGCAGATCGCGCAGTACGTTGAGTGCCGACAGGGTCTGCGCGGTGTGGATGTCGAGCGAGTCCGGCTCCGGCCCAACGCCACGGTGCAGCGTGGCGGCTGTTGCCGCATTGGCGGCGAGCATCAAGACAAAGAAGACTGGAACCACGGAAGACACGGAAAGCACGGAACGAAAGCGTTGGAAGACGCCTTGCTCCCCGCAGCGATACGCCATGCTCGGGAATGGCGACCCTCGCTCCAGCGTTGGTTCAGAATCCATCATTCCGTGACTTCCGTGTTTTCCGTGGTTCCAGATTTGTTCCGGACGCTCATGCAGCACGGAAACAAAAAAGGGATAATTGGCGCCTCATTCTAGCCGGCTGTCCCGCCTTGAAGCCCGACACCATTCTTACCGACAAGCGCGAGCTCGCCGCCTGGCTCGAATCCGGATGCAAGCCGGAATCGGACTGGCGCATTGGCACAGAGCACGAGAAATTCGGCTTCTGCCTCGAAAGCTTCAAGCCGCTGCCCTACGCCGGCGAGCGTTCGATTCGCGCCATGCTCGAAGGCCTGGCCGAGCGCTTCGACTGGGAACCGGTGCTCGAAGACGGCCTGCCGATTGCACTCAAAAAGGACGGCTGCTCGGTCACGCTCGAACCCGGCGGCCAGCTGGAACTGTCCGGCGAACTGCTCGATAACCTGCACCAGACCTGCAACGAGGTCAATGCCCACCTGGCCGAGGTGCGTGCCGTGGCCGAACCGCTCGGCATCGGCTTTCTTGGCATGGGGTTTCATCCGACCGCCACGCTCGACGACATCGACTGGATGCCCAAGAAGCGCTACGTGATCATGCGCAACTACATGCCGAAAGTGGGGCGCCACGGTCATGACATGATGAAACGGACCTGCACGGTGCAGGTCAATCTCGACTACGCCAGCGAAGCCGACATGGTCGCCAAGTTCCGCGCCTCACTGGCCCTGCAGCCAATCGCCACGGCCCTGTTCGCCGACTCGCCCTTTGTCGAGGGGCGCCCGAGCGGCTATCTCAGCTATCGCAGCCAGGCCTGGACCGATACCGATCCCGACCGTACCGGCATGCTGCCGTGGGTGTTCGAATCGGGCATGGGCTTCGAGCGCTATGTCGACTGGATGCTCGACGTACCGATGTACTTCGTCAAGCGCGGCGACCGGATGATCGACTGTGCCGGGCAGAGTTTTCGCGATTTTCTGGCCGGTCGCCTGCCGGCCCTGCCGGGCGAGCAGCCCACCCTGGCCGACTGGGAAGACCACCTCACCACGGCTTTCCCCGAGGTGCGGCTCAAGCGCTTTCTGGAGATGCGCGGCGCCGACGGCGGTCCGTGGCGGCGACTATGCGCCCTGCCGGCATTCTGGGTCGGCCTGCTCTACGACGCCGACAACCTCGCCGCCTGCCTGGAACTGACCCGCGACTGGAGCACCGAGGAGCGCCAGCGCCTGCGCGACGATGTTGCCCGCATCGGACTGAAGGCCGAAATCCACGGCCGCAGCGTGCTCGAAATTGCTCGCGAACTGCTCGACCTGGCCCGCAATGGCCTGGCGCGCCGCCAGCGCCTCGACGGCTCGGGCGATCACGAGGGCGGCTTTCTCAACTCGCTGCACAAGGTGGTCGACCGTGGCACCACGCCGGCCGAGGTCAAGCTCGATGCATTCGAGCACCGCTGGGACGGCGACCTGACCCGCCTGTTTCGCGAATACGCCTACTAGAACAAGGCGACTGAAGCGCGATCGTCAGTACGGCAGTTTCAAGGTCGGTTCGAGCGCCAGCAGCTGTTCGCGAAAGCGGCTGCGAACCTGGCCCAGCGCGGCAGCATCGTCGCCGCCGAAACGCAGCAGCAGGTGACCGGTCTCGAGGTCGACGCGCGCCAGCCCCCAGCAATTTTCCCAGTCCACCCGCACGCCGCCAACCCGCGTGACGCGGGCATCACCGAATTCGCCCTCCTGCGCCAGTCGGTCAAGCAGTTGCCGACTCTGTTCTGATTCGGTGAGAACCGCCAGCTCGGGACTGCCCGTGAATTCAGGCAGCTCGTCGACGATCTCGTCGGCCGAACGGGAGTCGGCCGCGAACAGGGCCATCAATCGCGCTGCGGCATGGATGGCATCGCCGAAGGCATACCAGCCGTCGGCGACGATGACATGTCCGTCCCATTCTCCACCCAGCGGGGCTTCGAGTGCCTGGAGTTTCTCGGCCAGGGGCAGCTCACCGACGGCCGTCATGACCGCTTGTCCGCCGAGCTGCTCGACCCAGCGCGTCAGGTGACCCGAACAGCGCGCGTCGAAGACCACCGATGCACCCGGGTGCCGACCGAGCACGTCCCGCGCGAGCAGCATGAGCATCCGATCGGTCCAGACGATCTCGCCGGTGTTGGCCACCAGTACCAGCCGGTCGGCGTCGCCGTCGAAAGCGATGCCGAGATCGGCATGGAAGTTGCGCACGCACAAGCGCAGGTCCTCGAGCGCCTCGGACGCGATCGGGTCGGGCAAATGATTGGGGAAACTTCCGTCGACGTCGCAGTAGAGCGGAATCAAATCAGCCCCGATGGCCTCTGCAAGCTCGGGAACAACGGTGCCGCCGATGCCGTTGCCGCAGTCAATCACGACCTTGATCGAGCGCTCAAGCTGGACTTCAGCGCTCAAGCGTTCGGCGTAACGGTCGCGGATGTCCTGTTGTTCGTAGTCGCCCTCTTCGCGACCCTCGGCGACGTCCCCTTGTTCGACGCGCTGCGCCAGTTCTTTCGTTGAAGCCGCGTCCAGCGGGCGACCGCCAATGTGGATGAGAAACCCATTGCGCTCAGCCGGCTCGTGCGAGGCGGTGACCATGGCACCACAGCCGTCGGCAAGCTCGGCGGCGGCGAACCACAGCAACGGGGTGGGCACGGCCCCGGTCTCGATCACATTGATGCCGCTGTTGCGCAGGCCCCGGATCAGGGCCGAGAGCAGAATCGGGCCGCTGACCCGCCCGTCGCGCGCCACGGCGATGCGACCCTGGCCGCGCTCATGCAGCATGGCACCGAGCGCGCGGCCGATGGCCGTGGCCGATGCCGCGGTCAGATCCTGCTCGAAGGTGCCGGTGATCCTGCCGGAACGATACAAGCCGCCGGGTGCCTCGACGGCTGTTTGCAGGTCTTCCGGCGCGTCTTCTGTTGCCGCCGCTTCGGGAAGCTCAGGCTCGGTTGAAGCGGCCGACGCCGCCGTCGGTTCCGGCTCGGATTCTTCCGACGTTTCGTGGCCACGTTCATCTTCGGTGATCGAGCTACTGAAGGCGAAGTCCAGATCCAGTTCGCTGGAGGATTTTTCCGACGCCTGCTCCGAATCATCGTCGCTCGGGATCTCGGCGACCTGTTCGGCAGTGAAATCGAGATCATCGTCTTCGGCGGCGTCGCCTGGTTGCGCCTGGACCCGTTCCTTGTCCGGAGCGTCCGCGGCCGGAGCTTCCTCGACCTCATCGGCCTCGGTATCCGCCCCCTCGTCCGCACCGATGGCACCCTCATCCTCGAAGGGGTTCTCATCGTCGAAATCGAGCTCCTCGCCCAGCAGCCCGGCATCGCTCTCGTCCAGATCCAAATCGAGTTCCGGCTCGGACTCGGCGGCGAGCTCTGCATCGGGGGGCAGGCTTGACTCCTCGTCCAGCTCCACCCCCTCGGATTCAATCTGTTCGAGAATGGTGTCGAGATCCGGCACGTCGAGCAGCGAATCGTCGCTGCTCGTCCCGGCTTCCGTCGATTTCGCCGGAGCATCCTCCGGTTGCTCGGCCGGCTTCGGCATGTCGGCAAAGGGCCCGGCCGCTTCCTCAGCCCGCTCCTCGTCGAGCATCCAGTCGGGCAGATCCTGCTTCGGCTCGGCCGCCTTCTTGCCCTCCGCTACCGGCTTGGGCTCGTCCGGTGTCCGCGCGGTCGATTTCTGTCCTTCCTGTCGCGGCGCCGGAACGGTCGGCGAGTCCGGCTTGCGCCAGACCCACAGTCCAATCAGCAGCAGCAATACGCCACCGACGGCGATACCCATGACCATCGGATAGGCGATACCGTCCAGCACTCCGGTCCGTCCCGTCAGCAGACGCAACTGTGATCCGGCCAGTGGGAATTCATTGTCGGCTTCGATCTCCTCCGGCAGTTCACCCGCGCTGGCGATGATGCTGTCATCCTGCTGCAATGCCAGCCACTGCCGCTCGGCCGCCTCGCCGATGCGGCGGGCAACGAGGCTGACGGGCAGTCGCACGAGCAGGTAACCGGCCGGCGCATCGGCATCAACTCCCGCCTCGGGGATAGCCGCGGCAAGGACCAGGTTCTCGTTGGCCGTGCCCGAATAATGCACCTGGGCCGGTGCCAACCCCTGCCGCCGCGCCTCGATCAGCATGTGAAGCACGGCAAAATCCGGCTCCGGATAGCTGCCGAGCGCGATGTCTTCCAGCGGCGGTGAATAAACCTGCGCATCGATCACGTTGGCCGCACCCGCCGAACGCAGGGGCCGCCGCAGGGCCTCGGCACTGCCGCCGGCCAGTACCGAGCGAGCCGCCTCGATCACTTGCGGATCCTGCAGAATCTGACGGGCCTGATCGATGGCCGACTCCATGGCGTCCACGCTCTCGGGCGGGGGCAGCTCGGAGCCACCGCCCGAAACGAACTTCACTCCGGCCAGCAAAACGCCCGCCAGCAGCACCGCAGCGCCCACAAACACAACGGCGACACCGATCCTTCGCTGGTTCATGAACCCGTCTCCTTTCGATCTGTCGGCCCGAACTGAGTCATGTCAGTGCACTCCCGTGTGGCCAATCCCGCCCTCGGCGCGCTCGCTGACCTCGAAGGCATCAACGATCTCGAGTTGCACCTGGACCACCGGCACCACGACCAGCTGGCAGACACGCTGGCCAGGCTCGATCCGGATCGATTCGCGGCCGCGGTTCCAGCAGGAGATCCTGACTTCGCCCTGATAGTCGCTGTCAATCAGCCCGACCAGGTTGCCCAGCACCAGGCCCTGCTTGTGACCCAGGCCCGAGCGCGGCAACAGCACTGCTGCCAGACCGGGATCCTGCAGGTGAATGGCCATGCCCGAAGGGAGCAGGGCCGTCTCGCCCGGCTCGAGCGTTAGCGCTTCATCCAGGCAGGCGCGCAGGTCCATCCCGGCCGAGCCTTCGGTGGCGTACGCCGGCAGGGGCCAGTCGCGGCCCAGGCGCGGGTCGAGAATCCTCACCTTGAGGTCATTCATTGGCTGTGCTGCTCCCTCAGCGGCATTCGTTCGGCGATGATAGCAACTAGCTCGCGCGCCAGCTCCGGCTTGGGGCGAGCCGGCAGCGACCAGTGTCGGTCGGCGGCGTAGATCTCGAGTGCGTTGTCGGCCTGCTCGAAACCGCGATCATCACCGACCTGGTTGGCCGCGATCAAATCCAGCCCCTTCGCCTCGAGCTTTCCACGCGCGGCCGCCTCGATGTCCCGGGTTTCGGCGGCGAATCCGACCACCAGGGCCGGGCGTTCAGCCAGGGCCGCGACTTCGGCCAGGATGTCGGGATTGGGTACCAGTTCGACCCGCAGCGCGCTGTCCGACTTCTTGATCTTGTCGCCGGCCACTTCCGCCGGCCGGTAATCGGCCACTGCCGCCACGCCGACGAAGCCGTCGGCACCTGCGATACGGGCCATCACAGCCTCGCGCATTTCGATGGCCGTACGAACGTCCACACGCCGCACTCCCGGCGGCGTGGCCAGGGTGCTTGGCCCGGCCACCAGGTCGACATCGGCACCGGCCTCGGCCAGTGCGGCAACCACGGCAAAACCCATTCGTCCGGAAGACCGATTACCGATAAAGCGCACCGGATCGAGCGGTTCGTGGGTCGGTCCGGCAGTGACGACAAAACGGCGACCGGCCAGCGGACCCTCCGCGCCGACCGCTGACAACGCCGCAACAAGTTCAGCCGGTTCGAGCATGCGGCCCTGACCTTCCTCGCCACAGGCCTGGGAACCGGAGCCGGGGCCGAGCAGGCGCACGCCGCGTTCGGCCAGCCGGGCGGCATTGTCGCGTACTGCCGCGGCATCCCACATGACGCGATTCATCGCCGGCGCCAGCCACAACCGTGCTTCGCTGGCGAGCACCAGAGTGGCCAGCAGATCGTCGGCCAGGCCGTGGGCCAGGCGGGCAATGACGTGCGCGGTGGCCGGGGCAACAAGGATGTCGTCGGCCCAGCGCGCCAGTTCGATATGGCCCATGCCGGCCTCGGCTTCGGGATCGAGCAAATCGCTTCGCACCCGGTGGCCGCTGACCGCCTGCAGGGTCAAGGGCGTGATGAAGGCTTCGGCACCGGCGCTCATGATCACGCGCACCTCCGCGCCGGCTTCGCGCAGCCGCCGCACCAGTTCCGGCGTCTTGTAGGCGGCGATACCGCCGGTTACGCCGACGAGGACCTGTCTTCCTGCAAGGCTGCTCATGGTCGCTTGAGTCGATTTCCTACCGGGTTCGGAGTCAGTTGGCGATGGTCTTTGGGGCCGGGCGCTGCCCAGAATAACGGTTCCGACCGACAAGTGGAACGATGCCATGCGAATCGCCGACTGGCCAATGACCGAAAGACCGCGCGAGCGCCTGCTGGACAACGGGCCGACTGGGCTGAGCGATGCCGAGCTGCTGGCCATCCTGCTGCGCACCGGCGCGCGCGGACGCTCGGCGCTGGATCTCGCCCGCCACCTGATCAATCGCCATGGTGGCTTGCGCGGTCTGCTCGAGGCCGACTGCGAAGTCTTCTGCGATACGCCGGGACTGGGCCCGGCCAAGTATGCCCAGCTGCAGGCCGCTCTCGAACTGGCCCGGCGCCACTTACGCGAGAACCTGGAACGCGGCCGGCCGCTGACCAGCCCGCAGGCCACGCGCGAATACCTGCGCGCCGCCCTCAGGGACCGACCGCACGAAGTCTTCTGCGCCCTGCACCTCGACACCCGCCACCGGGTCATCGCCTTCGACGAACTGTTTGCCGGCACCATCGACTCGGCCCACGTGCATCCACGCGTGGTGGTCGAGAAGGCCCTGTCGCGCCGCGCCGCGGCCCTGATCGTCGCCCACAACCACCCTTCCGGCATCGCCGAGCCCAGCCAGGCCGACCTGGCGATCACACGACGGCTGCGCGATGCGCTGGGGCTGGTGGATATCCGCCTGCTCGATCACTTCATCGTCGGCGACGGTGAAGTGGTGTCACTGGCCGAACGCGGCCTTGTTTGACGCCGTTCAGGCGGATTCGCGACGGATGGAACAATCGAGGGACTCGAGCAGGCCATCCTTGAGGCCGTAAATCAGGCCGTGCACGGCGATGTCGTCGCCGCGCGACCAGGCGCGCTGGATGATCGGTGTTTCGGCTACCCGGCTGACGCCCTCGATCACATTGAGCTCGGCCAGCCGGTCCAAGCGACTTTCGCTGTCACCCAGCGCATCGAGCTCGTCGGCCTTCTTCCGCGCGACGCGCCGGATCGGCTCGACCCAGTGATCGGCCAGGCCGTGCACCATGTCCTCAGTCGCCGCACGCACCCCGGCGCAGCCGTAGTGACCGCAGACCACGATATTGCGAATACCCAGGCCCTCGACGGCGAACTCCAGGCAGGAGAGCAGGTTGAGATCGGCCGGATGGACCACGTTGGCAATATTGCGATGCACGAAAATCCGCCCCGGATCCCGACCGGTGACCACGTTGGCCGGAACGCGCGAATCGGCACAGCCAATCCAGAAGTAGTCCGGTTTCTGGACCGCGGCCAGGCGCTCGAAGTAGTCGGGGGATTCGTCGCGGATTCCTTCCGCCCAGCGGCGATTGCCGCGAATCAGGTCATCTGGCATTGCTCTTTTTTCATTTTGGGGGGTGAGGCATTGTAGCCTGCGGGTTGGCGGGTGCGCACGGGGTGCGGGTGCTGGAATGGTCATTGCCACGGGTTGCCGTGGGGGCCTCGACACGTCAAAGGCGGTTCCGCCCGCCCGCTTCGCGGGCTGATAGCGGGTGGTTCGTCTGCTGCTCTGTCGCTAGGCTGTGTGTCGCTACCGCCGGGTTGGCGGGCCTCGACAAGTCAAAGGCGGTTTCGCCCGGCTTGCTTCGCAAGCTCTTTGGGCGAGTAACTTTTGTCAGTCGCGACAAAAGTCACCAAAA
>NZ_JAAIVI010000020.1:300000-493941 GCF_011008905.1 Wenzhouxiangella sp. XN201 | reverse complement strand
AATCTTCGACACCACGCCGGCGCCCACGGTGCGACCGCCTTCGCGAATCGCGAAGCGCAGGCCATCTTCCATGGCGATCGGCGCAATCAGCTCCACCGTCATCTGAACGTTGTCGCCCGGCATCACCATCTCGGTGCCCTCGGGCAACTCGCAGGATCCGGTCACGTCGGTCGTGCGGAAGTAGAACTGCGGGCGATAGCCCTTGAAGAACGGCGTGTGTCGGCCGCCTTCGTCCTTGCTCAGGACATAAACTTCCGCCTCGAACTTGGTGTGCGGGGTGATCGATCCCGGCTTGGCCAGCACCTGGCCACGCTCGACATCGTCACGCTTGGTGCCGCGCAGCAGCACGCCCACGTTGTCGCCGGCCTGACCCTGGTCAAGCAGCTTGCGGAACATCTCCACACCCGTGCAGGTCGTCTTCGTCGTGTCCTTGATACCCACGATCTCGATCTCGTCGCCAACGTGAATCACGCCGCGCTCGATACGACCGGTTACCACCGTGCCTCGACCCGAAATCGAGAACACGTCCTCGATCGGCATCAGGAATTCCTTGTCCAGGTCGCGCTCGGGCTCGGGAACGTAATCGTCCAGCGCCTCGACCAGCTTCAGGATCGACGGCACGCCGATGTCGCTGTCGTCGCCTTCGAGCGCCTTGAGCGCCGAGCCGGTGACGATCGGGGTGTCATCGCCCGGAAAGTCGTAGTCGCTCAACAGCTCGCGAACTTCCATCTCGACCAGTTCGAGCAGCTCGGCGTCGTCGACCATGTCGGCCTTGTTCAGGTAAACCAGAATGCACGGCACGCCCACCTGGCGGGCCAGCAGAATGTGCTCGCGCGTCTGCGGCATCGGGCCGTCAGCGGCCGAAACCACCAGAATCGCACCGTCCATCTGCGCCGCACCCGTGATCATGTTCTTCACGTAGTCAGCGTGACCCGGGCAGTCCACGTGGGCATAGTGACGCTTGTCCGACTCGTACTCGACGTGGGCCGAGGCAATCGTGATACCGCGCTCGCGTTCTTCCGGCGCGTTGTCAATCTGGTCATATGCACGGAACTCGCCACCGCGGGCTTCCGCGCAAACCTTCGTCAGCGCCGCCGTCAGTGTCGTCTTGCCGTGGTCAACGTGACCAATCGTGCCCACATTGACGTGCGGCTTCGTGCGTTCAAACTTTGCCTTGGACATGCCTCAAAACTCCGTTTTGTTTTGCTTTCCGGTTATCGATGATCATGGTGCCCACGACTGGAATTGAACCAGTGACCTCTCCCTTACCAAGGGAGTGCTCTACCGCCTGAGCTACGTGGGCGTTCTCAAATCTGGAGCGGGTGATCGGGATCGAACCGACATCATCAGCTTGGAAGGCTGAGGTTCTACCATTGAACTACACCCGCCTGAAGGAACAACCAACTGCTCCCAAACCTCGAATTCTGGTGGAGGGGGCAGGATTCGAACCTGCGAAGGCTAAGCCAGCAGATTTACAGTCTGCCCTCGTTGACCGCTTGAGTACCCCTCCGGAAAATCCTCGCTCGTTCGATCGATGCCGATCCCGGATTACCGGGCTTCCAGACGAAGCCCGCAATTTTCACCCATCGCGACAGGCAAGTCAACCGCTGTAGGGGCCCTTTGAGAAAATCTGCACCGACGCTTCGTGCAGACTGGATCAGCCCCGGGATTCAGCTCGGATGAATGCGGCGCAGGTGCCGACCCACCGCCAGCCAGGATCCCAGGATGCCCAGCAGGCCACTGCCGACAACCAGCACGGCAATCAGGTCCAGGTCGGGCGCCGAAAGCACGAAATCGCTGCCGTAGCTATCGCTGAGCCGGCCGACCGGCCCAGCGAGCAGGGCCAGCCCGACCTCGATCAGCAACCAGGCCAGTGCGCCTCCGGCCATCCCGTACCACAACCCCGAGTACAGGAACGGCCGGCGGATGAATCCATCTGTGGCGCCGACCAGGGCCAGCACGCGGATCTCTTCGTGCCGGTTGTGAATATCCATCCGGATGGTGTTGCCGACGATGAAGGCCACGGCCACGGCAAACAGCACGGCCAGCACGGCCGCAAGGCGCTCGAGCAACTCGACGATGGCCCGGAACCGCTCGAGCCACTGCAGGTCCACGATGACCCGGTCGACGTCGTCCAGCGCTTCCAGGCGACCGGCCAGTAACCCGGGATCGGCATCGGCAATCGGGCTGATCTCCAGCACCCAGGGCAGCGGATTGGATTCGATGCGCTCAGCGACCCCGTCCAGCCCCAGCTGTCCGGTCACTTCGGCCAGGCCCTGTTCGGGGCTGATCGGATCGACCGTCGCGATTGTCGGCCACGTGCTCAACTCCGAACTCAGGCGCACGGCATCCGACTCCCCGATCGCCTCATCGAGGAAGATCGACAAGGTATCGAGCCGCTGCCAGTTGGCCGACACCCGGTCGGCGCTGTCGAGCAACAGATGCAGCCCGGCCGGGAGGCTGAGCGTTATGGCCAGCACGATAACCGTCATCAGACTGGCCACCGGCTGGCGCAGCAGTGCGCCCAGCGAGGACAGCAGGCTGTAGGCATGCCGCCGCGACCAGGCACGCAGGCTCCCCTGCCGCTTCACGACAAACCCTCCGCCACGCGAACATCATCAACCAGGCGGCCCTCGCCGAGAACCATGACCCGCCGCCCGAGGCGCTTGATCAGGTCGAGATCGTGGCTGGCGATCAACACCGTGGTGCCGGTTTCATTGAGGCGGGTGAAGAACTGCATCAGTTCGGCCGACAACTCCGGATCGAGATTGCCGGTCGGCTCGTCGGCCAGCAGCAGGGCGGGCTTGCCGACGATGGCGCGCGCGATGCCGACACGCTGCTGCTCCCCGCCGGAAAGCATGGGCGGGTACATCCTTTCCTTGTCGAGTAGCCCCACCTTGTCGAGCGCGGCGCGCACCCGGCGTCGAATCTCCGGGTAGGCCACGCCGGAGATCACCAACGGCAGCGCGACGTTGTCGAACACCCGCCGATCCGACAGCAAGGCGTGATCCTGGAACACGATTCCGATCTGCCGCCGCAGCCAGGGAATCTGCCGGCGCGAGATCCGCCCGACATTGCGTCCTTCGAAGATCACCCGCCCGCGGCTCGGCCGCTCGAGCAGGGCGATGAGCTTGAGCAGGGTCGACTTGCCGGCCCCGGAACGGCCGGTGAGAAATACCATTTCGCCGCGTTCGAGCTCAAAGCTGACGTCGGCCAGGGCCTGGATTCCGCCGGGATAGCGCTTGGCGACCTGCTCGAATCGAATCATGCCGACAACAGCTGGCTCATGCTCATGATCGGCAGCATGATCGCCAGCACGATGTAGAGCACGACCGCGCCGACGAGCAGGATCAACAGCGGCTGCAGCACGGCCAGCAGCAGCTGGCTGGCGGCCTGCAAATCGCGCTCCTGGAGGCGAGCGGCTTGCTCGAGCATCGGCGCCAGCTCGCCACTGCGCTCACCGCCACTGAGCAGACGGCGCGCCATCGGCGGCAGCCAGTCGTACTGGCCCAGGGCGCGGGTGAGTGAAATGCCCTCGCGCAACTGCGCGCTGGCCGCTTCCACGTCGGCCCGGATACGGCGATTGACCACCACCTCGCCGGCCACGCGCAGGGCATCGACCAGCGGCACGGCACTCCCCACCAGAATCGCCAGGGTGCGCATCAGGGTCGCGGTCTCGCGCGAACGGGCCAGGCGCCCGAGGACCGGCAGGCGCAGCAGCCACTCGTCGAAGCGCAAGCGCAGATGCGGCTGCCGCAGGGCCAGGATCGCCGCCATTACAGATGCGCCGAGGATCACGATCATCAGCCAGCCCCAGTTGGCGATGCCGTCGGACAGGGCCAGCAGGCTGCGCGTCAGCCAGGGCAGTTCGCGCGAGGCCTGTTCGAACACGCCCACCACGCGCGGCACGACAAAGCCGATCAGGCCGGTGACCACGGCAATGGCAATGACCGTCAACACGACCGGGTAGACCAGGGCCAGGGAAAAGCTGCGCCGCATCTCCTCGCGCTGTTCGGCGAAACCGGCCAGGCGTTCGAGCACGATATCGAGTTGCCCGGCGCGCTCACCGGCAGCTACCGAGGCACTGTAGAGTGGCGGAAACAGGCGCGGATGCTCGGCCATGGCCGCCGACAGGCTTTGCCCTTCCATCACACGGGCGCGAATCGCCCCGAGCTGGCGCCGCGAGCGGGACTGGTCGGCCTGTTCGACCAGTACCGAGAGCACTTCCTCGAGCGGCAGGCCGGCAGCCAACAGGGTGCTCATCTGGCGCAGCAGCAGCGCCCGTTCACGACCCTGACCGCCCGCAGCTCCGAAACCCGGCCGCTCGCGTTCGACGGCGCTGACTTCGAGCGGAAGCAGCCCGCGATCGCGCAGTTGCGAACGCGCCGCCCGGGCACTGTCGGCCTGCACCACCCCGCGGGTGGTGGCGCCGGCTTCAGTCAGGGCCTGGTATTCGTATGCTTGCATCAGGGTGTGCCAGCTGGTCGCGTGGGGCCGGGTGTGCAACCGGTCAGGGCAGCTGGTTGCAAGGCAGTCAATTTCGGGCCGAAATTCGAAATTCGAAGCACCAAATTCGAAACGGCCGCCGACGGCCAGGGCCGCCTCGTGAAAGCGACTCGCTCACAGCCTGGGATCATTGAATAGGCAGCCGTTTCAATCATTCGGATTTCGAATTTGTTTCGGATTTGGTGCTTCGAATTTCGAATTTGCTCTTCTCAAGCCGTTCTCGTCACTCTCAGCACCTCTTCCAGGCTGGTCGTCCCCGCCAGTGCCTTGCGCCAGCCATCCTCGAAGATTGATGGCGCCAGTTCACGGGCCCGGTTGTCGAGCGCTTGTTCCGAGGCACCGTCGTGGATCAGCTTGCGCAGGGTCTCATCGACCGGCACCAGCTCGTAGATGCCGGTACGGCCATGGTAGCCGGACTCGCCTTCCGACAGCTCGGAGCGCGGCCGGTAAAGCGTGGCCGGCTCACCGGCGCTGACGCCCAGGCGTTCGAGCTCGGCGACATCCAGGCTGTATTGCTCGCGCATTTCCGGATCGAGAACGCGCACCAGGCGCTGGGCCAGCACCCCGATCAAGCTCGAAGCCAGCAGGAAGGGTTCGACGCCCATGTCGACCAGGCGTGCGATGGCTCCGACCGCAGTATTGGTGTGCAAGGTCGAGAGCACCAGGTGGCCGGTCAGGCTGGCCTGGACGGCGATGCGTGCGGTTTCCAGATCGCGGATCTCGCCGACCATGACCACGTCCGGATCCTGGCGGAGGATGGCGCGCAGGCCGCGGGCAAAGGTCAGGTCGACCTTGGGGTTGACCTGGGTCTGGCCGATGCCGTCGAGGTCGTACTCGATCGGGTCTTCGACGGTCATGATGTTGCGGCTGCGGTCATTCAGCCGCAGCAGCGACGCGTACAGCGTGGTCGACTTGCCCGACCCGGTCGGTCCGGTAACCAGCAGGATGCCGTGCGGACGATGAATCAGCTTCTCCATGCGCTCGCAGGTGGCCTCGTCCATCCCCAACTCGGCCAGGTCGAGACGTCCGGCCTGTTTGTCGAGCAGCCTGAGTACCACGCGCTCGCCGTGATTGGACGGCAAGGTGGATACGCGCACGTCCACCGGCCGGCCGGCGATGCGCAGCCCGATGCGACCGTCCTGAGGCACCCGCTTTTCGGCGATGTCGAGCCGAGCCATGACCTTGATGCGCGAGACGATCAGCCCGGCCAGACCGCGTGCCGGCGCCATCACCTCCCGCAGCACACCATCGACCCGGAAGCGGATCGACAGGCGTTCCTCGAACGGTTCCAGGTGAATGTCTGAGGCGCCCTCGCGAATGGCCTGGGTCAGCAGGCCGTTGATCAAGCGAATGATCGGCGCATCGTCCTCGCTTTCGAGCAGGTCGGCCGGCTCGGGTAAGTCTTCGGCCAGCCGATTGAGGTCGAAGTCCTCGCCCAGGTCCTCGGCGGCGTGCCTGGCAGCGGCGTCGTCGGCCTCGTAGAGCTCGGTGATCAGGCGATCGAAATCCGCCGCCGGCAGGCGCTCGACGCGAACCCGATCTTCAAGCCGGCGGCGAACTTCCTGCACCGCGGCCACATCGACCGGTTCGCGCACCGCCAGGCGCACGGAGCCGTCGCCGTCGCGACCGGCGACCGCCACCCCGCGTTTGCGGGCAAAGCCGTAGGCCGGACGAAATTCGCCGTTCATCGGACTCTAGCGCTCATCGGGGGGCGGCGTCTGCAGGAAATCTTCCAGTTCCGGCAGCAGCGGCATCTGTTCCTTGCGCGTCAATCCCTTGACCCGGTCGCGCTGCTCCAGTTGCAGGTCTCGAATGCGGGTGTACTTCGAGCGCGTCACATCGTCCATCAGGGCCTCGTCGCGCAGGATCTGCGGCCGGATGAACACCATCAGGTTACGTTTGACCTTGCTTGAGCTGCGATAGCGGAACAGCTCGCCCAGCAGCGGGATGCGCCCCAGCCCCGGCACTTCCTCGCGCCCTTCCTGCAGGTCGTCACTGATCAGTCCGCCGAGCACCAGGACGGCGCCGTCGGGCACCATTACGCGCGTCGAAATGGTGCGCTTGTTGGTGATCAGGTCGACCGCGCCGGTCGATGGCGCCAGGGTCGAGACCTCCTGCGCGATATTGAGCAGGATGGTGTCACCCTCGTTGATATGCGGCGTGACGTTGAGCTTGACGCCGATTTCCTCGCGATTGATGGTCTGAAAGGGGTTGACCTGGCCTTCGCCGGTGGACACGCCCTGGGTGGAATAGCTGCCCGAGAGGAAGGGCACTTCCTGCCCGACATTGATGCTGGCCTCGTGGTTGTCGAGAGTCACCACCGAAGGCGTCGAGAGCACGTTGGTGTTCGAGTCGCTGGCCAGGGCGCGGGCCAGGCCGCCGATCTCGAGCATCTCGATACCCAGCAGACTGGTGCGGCCGCCGACATAGCCCAGGTTCAGGCCGCGGCCGGGAAGGACGCCACCGCCCTCTTCCCCGCCCAGTCCGGCGCTGAGATTGATGATATTGCGCCCACCGCTATTGAAATTGGTGCCGCCGAAAAAGCCCTCGTCGCCCGACTCGAAAGCCTGCCACTGAATGCCCAGCTCCTTGCTCGTATCCATTGCGACCTCGGCGATGATCGCCTCGACCAGCACCTGCGCACGGCGGATGTCGAGCTGGCGCACGACCGACTGAATACTGCGGAACACCGAAGGCGGCGCCGTGACGACCAGCGCATTGGTGTCGGCGTGGGCCTGTATGCGTGCCTGGCGACCGTCCTCCTCGTCAAGCTCAAGGATGCCTTCGAGCACCGGCACGAGGGTGTCGGCCGTGGCATAGCGCAGGTAAATGACCTGGGTGCTGCCCTCCGACTGCAACGGCGTGTCGAGGTGACTGATCAGGGTACGCAGCCGCAAGCGGCGACCGGGATCACCGCTGAGCACGACGGTGTTGGTTCTTTCGTCGGCGACCGCCGACTCTCCACCGTCGGTGGCCGGGTAGATGCGGTTGATCAACTGCACGACTTCTGCGGCATCAGCATGCGAAAGGGCAATCACCTCGACTTCCTGGTCGACCGCCGCGTCCAGGCGCTCGATGATCTGTTCGATGCGCCGGATGTTGGTCGCCCGGTCGCTGATGATCAGGCTGTTGCTGCCCTCGTGATGCGCCATGTAAGCCGACTGCGGCAGGAGCTGACGCAAGAGCTGCGAGACCTCGCTGGCACTGACGTGCTCGAGCGGGATGATGCGGGTGACCGGCTCGTCGCCACCGCCGCGCATGTCGTCGACCGGCACGCGCCCGTCCTGGCGGGCGTTGACGTCGGGCACGATGCGCACCGTCTGCTCGTCACCTACCGCGGCGTAGCCGTGAACCCGCAGGATGGACTGGAACACATCCCAGACCTCTTCGTCGTCGAGCGACTGGGAGGAGATGACCGTCACCCGCCCGGAAACCTGCGGGTCGACGATGATCGAGCGCCCGGTCATGTCGGCCACCGTGGTGATCAGCGCACGAATGTCGGCGTCCTTGAAATTGAGTACGTGGCCGTTGTCGTCCTGTGCTGCCGTCGGCAGCGAGAAAATCAGGGCGATCAGGCCCAGTCGAATGGAACGGATCATTGTGATTGCAGACTCCCCATGACTTGTTCGAGATCCGGCCGCAGGGTCAACTCACGGCCGTCGCGACGGACGGTAATGGCCACTTCGCCGCGCGACATCACGTCGGCAAAAAGGCCCTGCACGGCTTGCGCCGACTCCAGCGGCTGGCCGTTGACGGCGACGACCACATCGTTGACCTGCAGCCCCAGTTCGGAAAACAGGCGGGCATTGCGGCCGGGTCGAACCCGGAAGCCGCCACCGGAAACCGGCATGGCCGAAATCGCCTGGGAAAGCTCGCCCGCGTTCAGACCGAGGGAACGGGCCGCCTGCGGCAGCGACGCCACGCTGGCGCCCTCCGGCGCCTCGAATCCCCGGATACCCGGCAATCGCGGTCTGGCACCGTCCGAGTTGGACAACTGGCCGGGCGACCCACGCTCGCCGGCGGAAGAAGTGGCGGCGTCGGGATCGAGCTCGAGCGTTTCACGTCGGCCGTCGCGCACGATGACGACCCGGCGTGATTCGATCGTTTCGACTTCTCCGCCGCCCGGCAGCGGATCACCGCTGCGATAGACGTCCTCGCCCGAACCCGGATCGGCGATGATGGCATAGGCGTTTTGCCCGGCGACTACACCCTTCAGCCGAAGTCGACTGTCCGAGACGGGGGTCGGTCGAAGCTGCCTGGGCGCCGACGCCGAGCGTCCGAACAGGTTCCAGCGGAACTCCCCCTGCACGCTCGAGCCCGTTTCGATCTGCGGCACGGCCGGGGCCGGCGCCGAGGTCACCGAAACACCGCCAATCAGCAGCCAGGCCGCCCGCACCACCAGCCATACAATCGCCAGCGCCAGAATCGCGCTGATCGACAGGGCCAGTCGCGATGACCAAGCGGGTGAGAGCATGGCGGACACAGGCAGTTCGCCTCCAGGGTGACATCTGGCGGGAGATTAGCACAGACGGGGAGGAACGTTGGTTGGCTTGTTCGCTGGTTGGCTGCTAAGCCGGTTGAGGCCCGCTTCAGCCGGAATGTCGCCGGCCACCGCCCCGGTTCGGTCCGCCCCGGCCTCTGCCACCACCGCCACGACGGCCGCCCTGCTTCTTCCCGCTCTTGCGCGGTGGCGGTGCCGGGCGCTCGAGTTCCGGGAGACTGTCGGGGTCGTGTTGTTCGACCGTCAGCGACATCTCGATGTATTCCTCGACTTCGGGCAGGTGAAAGGCGTAGTCCTCACAGGCGAAGCTGATGGCGTCGCCGGTGGCGCCGAGCCGCGCCGTGCGACCAATCCGGTGGACATAATCGGCGGCTTCCTGCGGGAGGTCGTAGTTGATGACGTGGCTGACATCGGGAATGTGCAGCCCGCGGGCAGCCACATCGGTGGCGACCAGCACGTCGATCTCGCCGTCGTGGAAGCGCTTGAGCAGGGTCTGCCGCTTCTTCTGCGGCACGTTGCCGGCCAGCATGGCAGCGTTGAAGCCGTTGGCCTTGAGGGTGCGCGCCACCCGATCGGTATTGTGCCGGGTATTGACGAAGACCATCACGTGACCGTCCTCCATACCGCGCAGCAACTGAACCAGGAGCGGCAGCTTCTCGGGATTGGCCGGGTAGTAGACCACCTGCTTTACGCGGTCGCTCGTGACCTGCTCCTCCTCGAAGCGGATGGTCTCGGCGTCGTTCATGTGCTCGTAGGCCAGTTCGGTGACCTTGAGCGGGAAAGTGGCCGAAAACATCAGGGTCTGGCGCTTGTCCACTGCCGGCATCTTTCGAAACAGGTAGCGAATGTCGGTGATGAACCCCAGATCGAACATTCGATCGGCCTCGTCGAGCACTGCCACCTCGATGACGTTCAGGTTGTAGACCCCCTGCTTGAGATAGTCGATCAGGCGACCGGGTGTGCCGATCAGAATGTCGACGCCGGCGGCGATCTGCTCGCGCTGCTTGTGGTAATCGACACCGCCGTAGGTGAGCACCGACCTAAGACCGGTGTACTTGCCCAACAGTTCGGCATCGCGGTGAATCTGGATCGCCAGCTCGCGCGTCGGGGCAATGATGATCGAGCGCGGATTCGCGCCCGGCCCGATCGAGTCGGGTGAGAGGAGGCGCTGAAAGACCTGCAGCAGGAACGCGGCCGTCTTGCCCGTGCCGGTGCGCGCCTGGCCGGCAACGTCACGGCCGGCGAGCGCCAAGGGGAGCGTCAGTTCCTGGATCGGCGTACAGTACTCGAAGCCGGCCTCGGCCAGTCCTCGCTGAATATCGGGATGAAGATCGAAGGAATCGAAGCGGGTATCTGTCAGCACCTGTTGGGCGCCAGTGTTGTCGGTCACGGAGATGCGTTTGTCCTTGAAATTTCGTTTGACTGCCTAGACCTGACGTGTGTCGGCCGGCGCTCGAACCTGCCGACTTTCATTTCGTCACGCAGTCGTGACCGCACGTGCAGGCGTGGCATAGTATATTGGCAAAACCGCAATCCTGCTCGACGCGGCCGCGATTCGCCGCCGCGCCCCTGTTCCCGAAGGAGAGAGACAAGCCGTGAGCGACAAGATCATCCACGTAACCGACAGCGACTTCGAAGAAAACGTCCTCAAGGCCGACGGCCCCGTGCTGGTCGACTACTGGGCCGAATGGTGCGGCCCGTGCAAGATGATCGACCCGATCCTGCACGAACTCGCCGACGAGTACGGCGACCGCCTCAAGATCGCCAAACTCAACATCGACGAGAACCAGCAAGTCACCAGCCGCTACAAGATCCGCGGCATTCCGACTCTGATGGTCTTCGCGAACGGCGAGCACCAGGGCACCAAGGTCGGTGCGCTGACCAAGTCGGCGCTCAAGACCTTCGTCGAGGAAACCATCTGAACCCCGCCGCATTCGCGATTTGACGGATTGCCGGCGGCAACTGGACTCGCGCCTCGATTGGTGCTAACTTTACGGCCAATCGGGGCGGGTCACCGTCCGGCAGTTCCTTAAATTCCCATTACCTTTCCCGGACCTCCGGGGCAATATGCGATAGAACCTGGCCATGATCCTTTTCCGGTCGTCGCGACCGGCGAACTTCTCTGTTCGCCCGCGGTACGACCAAATACTTCCGTAAAGACACCCAAAGCGATGAACCTGACCGAACTCAAGAAGAAATCCGCCAAAGAACTGGTCGAGATGGCCGAAGAACTCGGCATCGACAACATGGGGCGCTCGCGCAAGCACGACGTCATCTTTGCCATCCTCAAGGCCAAGGCCCAGAAAAAGGATGCCATCTACGGCGACGGCGTACTCGAGATCCTGCAGGACGGCTTCGGCTTCCTCAGATCGGCCGAGGCCTCCTACATGGCCGGGCCCGATGACATCTACGTCTCACCCTCGCAGATCCGCCGCTTCAACCTGCGTACCGGCGACTACATTTCCGGGAAGATTCGCCCACCCAAGTCCTCGGAACGTTACTTCGCCCTGCTCAAGGTCGAGGATCTCAATTACGACAAGCCCGAAAACACCAAGAACAAGATCCTGTTCGAAAATCTCACCCCGGAGTTCCCGCGCGAGCAATTCGTGCTTGAGCGCGGCAACGGCTCCACCGAGGACATAACCGGGCGAATCATCGATCTGATCGCGCCCATCGGCAAGGGCCAGCGCGGCCTGGTGGTCAGCCCGCCCAAGGCCGGCAAGACCATGATGCTGCAGAACATCGCCACGGCGATCCGGGCCAATAACCCGGAAACGCACATGATCATCCTGCTCATCGACGAGCGCCCGGAGGAAGTCACCGAGATGGAACGCGGCGTCGACGCCGAAGTCATCTCGTCCACCTTCGACGAGCCGGCCACGCGTCACGTGCAGGTCGCCGACATGGTGATCGAACGCGCCAAGCGCCTGGTCGAGCACAAACACGACGTGATCATCCTGCTCGACTCGATCACCCGCCTGGCGCGCGCCTACAACACCGTGGTGCCCTCCTCGGGCAAGGTGCTCACCGGCGGCGTGGACGCCAACGCCCTGCAACGGCCCAAGCGCTTCTTCGGCGCGGCCCGCAACATCGAGGACGGCGCCAGCCTGACCATCATCGCCACTGCGCTGGTCGATACCGGCTCGAAGATGGACGAGGTGATCTACGAGGAATTCAAGGGCACCGGCAACATGGAGATCCACCTGAGCCGCCGGATTGCCGAGAAGCGGGTCTACCCGGCCATCGACATCAACCGCTCCGGCACCCGCCGCGAGGAGCTGATGATCGGCAATGACCAGCTGCAGAAAACCTGGATCCTGCGCCGCATCCTGCATCCCATGGACGAGGCCCAGGCGATCGAGTTCATGCTCGACAAGCTCAAGGTCACCAAGACCAACGAGGAATTCTTCAACTATATGAAGCGGTGAGGCCGCTTCCGGGTTGAGGGGGCGACAATTCCGTTCATGCCAGCTGGCAGGCCTGCGCGGCTAGAAGCTGTTGGCTGGTTGGCTGGTTGGCCGTCGGGATTTCGCGGCGAAGCCGCCCCGCAAACCCGGCAGGTGCCGAACCAGCGAACCAGCGAACCAGCAAACCAGCGAACCAGCCAACATTCTCTATGGCCAGCCAATCTGAGGATTTTGTGTAGCGGCCCTACCCTTCACCTTCCGTTGACATTCCCGCCCTAAACTGGCTCCATTCACAGATGTGAAGGAGCGAGACAATGTCCGAAGAAGCACTGCCCCAGGCAACCATCCTGCTGGTCGAAGACCACGACGACCTGGCCGCGACCATCGGTGCGTGGCTGGAAGACGCCGGCTTCGCCGTCGATTTCGCTGCCGACGGAGCGATTGCGCTCAACCTGGTGGCCGATAATGAATACGACGCCATCATTCTCGATTTGATGCTGCCCCGGGTCAACGGCATCCGGGTGGCCGAAAAACTGCGCGACGGCGGCGTATCAACGCCCATCCTGATGCTGACCGCCCGCGACCAGCTCGAAGACAAGATCGAGGGCTTCGACGCCGGCGCCGACGACTACGTCGTCAAGCCTTTCGCCACCGAGGAATTGATCGCCCGCCTGCGCGCCCTGATCCGACGCGCCCGCGGCGAGACCGGCGAAGGCCAGCTCAAGGTCGGCGACCTGGTGTTCGACCCGCGCCTGATGCGCGTCGAACGCGCCGGCCAGCGCATTACGCTCTCGCCCACGGCCATGCGCATCCTGAAGGTCCTGATGCGTGAATCACCCCGCGTGGTCAGCCGCGAACAGATCGAGAACGAGCTCTGGGGCGACACCCTGCCCGATTCCGACACGCTCAGAAGCCACGTCTACAACCTCAGGAAGGGCATAGATCGCCCGTTCGAACACAAGCTGCTGCACACCGTGCAGGGGATGGGGTTCAAGCTGGCGACGCCGGAAGAGGCGTAGCGCGTTCGCTTGTTGGCTGGTTGGAACCCGCGTAGGTTGAGGTTACATTCCCGACCTACGGCGCCTTCGTTCTGGATTGGAGGAGCCGCCCCACCCGATCCCAGTGCGCCCGCCGCAACTCGCGCCACTCCATGCGGAACCAGGGCGCCACGTCGGCGTCCGGGTTTTCGATCAGGGCGTCCACCTCTTCCGGCGGGAGAAACCGCCAGTCCGCGATCTCGGACGGATTGGGCCGCACTTCGTCTTCGCGTGTGAGCCCGATATAGACCCAGCACAGTTCGTGCTCGGCGCCCACCCCTTCGTAGCTGGCCTGGTACTGGAACTTGTAGATGAATTCGAGTTCGGCCGAGACCCCCAGTTCTTCACGCGTGCGCCGCACGGTGGCCTCGTTCATCTCCTCACCAGCGCGCGGGTGCGAGCAGCAACTGTTCGCCCAGTACAACGGCCAAAGGCGCTTGTCGCCGGCGCGCTGCTGAATCAGCAGCCGACCTTCCTCATCGAACAGGAAAACCGAGAAGGCACGGTGAAGAATCCCGTCGCCATCGTGGCAGGCGCCCTTCGAAAGCGTCCCGATCGCCCGGTCGGCGTCGTCGACCAGGATCAGTTCCTCGCTGTCGGACGACACCACGCGTGCCGGCCCGGCTTGATCAAGCGCCACCGATCTGCACCTCGAGCGCGTTGTAGCCGGCTGCACGGATGGCGCGAGCGACGCGCGCGCTGTCATCCGGACACAGCGCGATTATCGAACCGCCGCCACCGCCGCCGGTAAGCTTGGCGCCCACGGCGCCATTGTTGCGCGCCACCTGCAGGAGCTCCTCGAGCTCCCAGCTCGAGACCTGCATGGCATTGAGCAGACCCTGGCAGACGTTCATCAACTCGCCCAGGGTGTCATAGTCGCCGGATTTCAGTGCATCGAGGCCATTTCCGGCCAGGGTGTCGATCTCGTCGAAGATGCGCTCGTAGAGGGCGGGGTTTTTCTTCCAGGCCTCGCGCACCCGCGCGACAGTGCGTGCCGTCAGGCTCTCGACCCCGCTCATGCCGATCACGATTGGCAGCGGCTCGGACACCTCGATGACTTCACGCTGCGGCTGCTCGCCGTTACGGAACAGCATGAACTCGCCCCAGGTCGCCAGGGTGTTGTCGATTCCCGAAGGTGTGCCGTGAGCGACTTTCTCACATTCGAAGGCGAGCTCGTTAATGCGCTCGTCGTTCAAACCGAGCGAGAAATGCCCGTCCATGGCGCGAATGACGGCCACGGCCAGCGCCGCCGAGCCGCCCAGGCCCATCGCACGGGGTACATTGGGAAAGACCTCGATGCGCATGCCGCGGCCACTCAGACCCAGGGCCTCGAGCACCCCCGCCAGCGAGCGGGCGAAGCTCTGCGGATGCCGGGCCGTGAAATCCAGGCGTTGCTCCACCCCCCAGCGCGGAATGATCAGTTCCACGCCCTCGCGCGCGTCCTCGACGCGGGCCTGGATAGCCAGCGGAATCGGCGCTGCGATGGCACGGCGGCCGTAGACCACGGCATGCTCGCCGAGCAGGATGATCTTGCCGTGACCGGCGCCGAGCTTCTCGCCCTCGAGCGTCTGCTGATCGTCCCGCTGTTCGTTTTCCCGTGCCGTAACCGTCGGCGGCTCGCTCTGCGAGCGCACCTCGGTGATGATCTCCTCGGCCTTCCAGATCTTGATCTCGCCGGAGGCAATCAGGCGCTCGACCACGGTATCGAACAACTCCGGCGGCGTGCCGGCGGCGGTCGCCACCGAACGCGCGTGCAAGGTCATATGACCTTGCTGGATACCTTCCGTGACCAGCGCGCGAATGGCGGAGAAATTCTGCGCCAGGCCAACGGCGCCCATCACCTCGGCCAGTTCGCGGGCCGATTCGACGCCGAGCAGGCGCATGTTGAGCGCCACCGTCGGATTGGTCTGCAGGGGGCCGCCGACGGTGCCGACCTTGATCGGAATCTCGAGCTCACCGATGAGATCGCCGTTGTCGTCCTTGTACCACTGGGTCAGCGACGCGTAGCGACCGCCGCGGGCAGCAAAGGCATGCGCGCCCGACTCGATCGCACGCCAGTCGTTGCCCGTGGCCAGCGCCACGGCATCAATGCCGTTCATGATGCCCTTGTTGTGGGTGGCTGCCCGGTACGGGTCGATGCGGGCGAAATCGTTGGCCACGATGATGCCGTCGCGAACCTGCGCGCCGTCGAAACCCTTGACGGTAAGCGAGTCCACCGGAATCCGGACCCGCGCCTTGACCAGCGCCCGGTCAGTCAGGTTGGAGAGAATGCGCAGAAAGACCCGGCCATCGGCCATGTTCTCGACCAGTGAGGCCACACCCTCGCACATGGTGTTGACCAGGTTGGCACCCATGGCGTCGCGCGTATCGACCAGCAGGTGAACCACCACCATGTCGCCGCCCGGCCCCTGCGAGGGATGGATGAAGACTTCCAGGTCCTTGGCCCCGCCGCCGCGCGCGATCATCTTGGGATGCAGGCTGTTTGCCAGGTTGAGAATCTCATCCTTGCGCTGCAGCAGGGCGGCCTTGGCCCGGGCCGGGTTGGCCACGTCGACAATCTGAATCTGGCCGATCAGCTGCGGCTCCATGCTCTCGACCGTGAAGCCGCCGGATTCGCGCGCGAGCTTGGCCGCCGAGGACAGGGCGGCGACGATCGAGGGCTCCTCGACCACCAGCGGCACGACATATTCCTTGTCGTTGATCAGGAAGTTCAGGCCCAGGCCCACCGGCAGGCCCATGACGCCGATGACGTTCTCGATCATCTTGTCGGCCAGCTGCACCGACAGGGTGTGCGCCCCGGACTGCAAATCCTTGTAGTCGTCGGGGGTCAGCAGACCGCGATCGCGCACCATGCGCACGCGCTCGGGCACGGACATCTTGTAGAAACGCGGAATTCGGGATCGGTCCATCAAATCGTCACTCTCTGGTTACGCACACGCCTTCGGCGGCCGGCCGGATCGGCAGGACTTTCAGGCCGGCCTCCCGGCACGAGCGCTGCAAGCGATCACAGAAGCCCGCATCGAGCGAAGCGGCCAGACCCAGATCGCCGCCTCCGGCACCGCAGGGTTTGTAAACGCCGCCCAGGCGCTCGGCCAGGCTGCCTGCGATCCGGTGTTCAGCCGTCACGATCTCGCGGCCGACCAAATCGTTCATTTTACCCATTAATCGGCCGTATTCCGACCAGCAGTCCAGGATTCTGGCCGCCTCGCCACGTTCGACGGCTTCCAGGCCGGAAATCGCCACGGCCTGCATCCGGCCGAGCAATCGCTCGTGGGCGTCGGGCGAAGTCTCGCGCGAGCGGCGCCAGGCCGCCAGCAGATCGGCCGTCGAGGCCGGCGCCCCGGCCCACACGAAACAGGTCTCGATCGCCTCCGGCAGGGCGAGACGGGCGATCTCGATCTCACGGCCGGAAATGCGGTAGGCCAGTAGCCCGCCGCAAAGTCCGGCCGCCAGATCAATCCCGCTGCCGGCATTGCCCTGCGCCTGGCGACCGGGCACGAGCAGGCGCGCTACGGTTCGGGCTTCCGACTCCCGGCCATTCTGCCCCACAAAGGCCGCATGCAGTGCGGCGTCGATCGCCACCGCCGAAGCCGCACTCGACCCCAGTCCCAGCTTGACCGGACGCCCACCGTCGGCATCGAACAGTTCGGAGGTGTCGATGCGCATGCGAAACGACTGCGCCTGGCCACCCAGGTTTCGGACATGGGCCAGCACCGAATCAATCAGGGCGGCGGTTCGCTGGAAAGCAGCAGGCATGCGATCCGGCCATTGCACCTGGCCGCCCGGTTCGAGACTAAATTGCACCGGCTCGATCCCCAGTTGCGGAGCCTCGATGCAAGCGCCGGCCGCAGAACAGGGTTCCAGCGTCACCCGGCAGCGCCGATCCACAGCCTGAACCAGTGCGGGAGTACCGTCGAGCACGGCGTACTCACCGAGCAGCACGACCTTGCCCGGCGCGGTAGCGACCCAGCGTGTCACGGCCCGGTTACCACAAGGGCACCCGGCCCGAGACCGGTGACCATCACTTTGGCCACACCCTTCTGCTTACCCAGCGCCTGGGCGACACGCTCGCCTTCGCCGGGGAGGCACACGGCCTTGACCTGTGGGCCGGCGTCGACAGTGAAAAACACGCCCGTACCGGCCGCACGCAGATCCCGCACGGCATGGATGCAGGCCAGTGTGGCGGGGTTCCAGTAAACCAGGCCGGGCCGGGCGGCCAGCATGGAGGCGTGCATTTTCAGCGCGCTGTGTTCGCTCACCTCGGCCAGAACCTCAAAATTCCGCGCTTCAATCGCCCTTCGGGCCAGGTCGAGATCGCCCGCTACGGTCTCCACCCAGGCGGGGTAGTAAGGGGAGGTGCGCATGGTGTGATTCATGCCGTCGCGCGAACCAACCGCCTTGCTGCCGCAATCGGTCACCGCTACAACCACTTCCAGCGGCCAGTCCTCCGCGACCAGCAGCGGATGTGCCACCGCATCCGAGCCGTCGTCGCGCTGACCGGCGTCCATTTCAACGAATCCGCCGAAGATCGAGCGGGCGGCCGAACCTGAACCACGGCGGGCCAGCTCAGAGCGCTTTGCCTCGGACAATTCCAGACCGAGAGCTTGCGAGGCGGCAGTCACCAGCGCGGCAAATCCTGAGGCCGAGGAGGCCAGCCCGGCACCGGTGGGAAAATTGTTGACGCTTTCCACCCGGCAGGACGTTGCCTCACCGGCCATTTCGCGCAGCAGATCAAGTACCGCGCCAACACGCCCGGCCGGCTGCTCGGCGTCGTCAAGCACGAAGCAATCAGCATCGAGCGAAGGATCCGGCGTCACGGTCGTGCGGGTTTCGAGCCCGGCGAGTGTGATCGATATCGACCCGGCCGCCGGCAGGTTCAACTGCTGGTCTCGCTTGCCCCAGTATTTGACCAGCGCGATATTCGCCCCGGCTCGCGCGGTGGCTTGTTGGACGGACATCCCTGCCTTCGGTAAGCGTGGAGAGTCCCTAATGATACGGGCTTCGGTGTTGCTTGTGCCTGTTGGCCTCACGCCAAGGCGCCAACACGCCAAATTCGCCAAGAAGAACCAATTGACTCATTTTCTAGAGTTGGTCTGCCTCAGACGAAACGACTAATGCAATTTCTAAACAAAGCTAAGCGGCGCGAAAGGTCGTTTGTGACTCAGCTATTCCTGATTTCTTGGCGTTCTTGGCGCCTTGGTGCCTTGGCGTGAGGCCTCCAGAGCCTTAACCGGAGCCGCCAAACGGCTTGAAGCTGGCTTGCGGAAACTCGACGCGGATCTCAGTACCCGCGCCCAGTTCACTGTCGGCATGCAGCGTCCAGCCGAAGCGATCGCACAGGCGGCGCACGATCGAAAGCCCCAGGCCATAGCCCTCGTTGGAGCGGTCATGACCGCGATAGAAAGGCTCGAACATGCGCTCCAGGTCGGCCTCGCTCATCCCGCATCCGGAATCCTGCACGGTCACACCATTGCGATCGATCAGCACCTGCACATGTCCCGCTTCGGTGTAGCTCAGCGCATTGCGCAGCAGGTTGGTAAAGACGATTGCCAGCACCCGCTCGGGCGCATTGAGCTCAAGCAGGCCGTTGGCGCGAACCGCAGTTTTCACCTGCGGCCGATCAATCGTGGCCGAAAGCTGATCGAGCAACTCGGCGAGCATGTCATTGACCACCACCGAGGACCAGTTCAGCCGCGACTCGCTCTCGCGCGCCAGAATCAGCAGGGTCTCGACCAGTGCTTCCATGTCGCGCACCGTCCGCTCCATGCGCTCGACGGTCTTCGCCTGGGCCTCGGGATCGGTCTGCTTCTGCAGCAGACCGAGGTTGGAGCGCAGCACCGCCAGCGGGGTGCGTAGTTCATGGCTGGCGTTCCGGGTGAAGTTTCGCTCGCGCTGGATGAAGGATTCCAGTCGGCGGATGAACTGGTTGAAGGCGTTGATCAGGGCCAGCGTCTCGGTATCGCTGGTCTCACTGAAATCTTCGTCGCTGAGCTCCTCGAGCTGCCCCGAGCGAAAATCGTAGGTGCGCACCGCGTCGGCCAACTGCACCACGGTCGATACGGCCCGCCGCGACATGACGTAGCCGACCCAGGCGAGCAAGTAGATCAACAGCAGCACGCCGGTCAGCGGCGCGATGCCGAAGTACCAGGCCAGCGAGGAGACCTGCATCTCGTCGAACACCAAGTAGAGCCGGTCGCCGCCTTGCTCGGAAACGTGCACGACCGGCTCCGACTCCGGCCCGCGCAGTGCTCGCCTGACGCCGGGCGGTTCATCCCGAAGCCAGTCCGGTACGGCGGAGACGTCGCCACCCGGGGCCAGGTAACCGGTCAGGTTGTTGGTATCCGGCAGCGGAAAATCGGGATTTTCACTACGCCGGTCCCAGAAATGTTCGGCTTCGCCGTTGAGTGCTTCCTGAACGAGAACACGCTCGACCACCCAGGCCGCGGCGTAGACACCGAGAACCGTGGCAATGCTGATCGCCAGCACCTGCAGCAGGAACACCCGCACCAGGCGCGTGCGCAGACCGCCACTCAGGATGTGATTGAACGCTTTCATCGGGCTTTGCGGAAGCGGAAATGCCCGACCAGCCACTGCCGGCCGCCGTCGAAGGCGAACAGTTCCTCACAGGCCATGAAGAAGATGCGCCAGCGCTGGCTGAACAGGTCGGCCTCCGAACCATGCACCGATTGCATCACCGAACGAACCTGCCGCCGGCGGGCATCGAGATTGTCCAGCCAGGCGCGTGCCGTACGCGCATAGTGCGAACCCGGGTACAACCAGCGGCGTTCCAGCCTGACATCATCGGCAAAGTGTAACAGTGTGTCGGCAGCCGGCATCAGGCCACCGGTGAAAAAGTGGCGGCCCATCCAGTTGCCCGCCCCTTCGGTTTCAAAAGGATAGGCCAGATAGCGATGACAGAAAATGTGCACGAACAAGCGGGCATCTTCCTTCATCCAGCCAGCAATGCGTTCGAGCAGCTGCCGATAGTTACGTACGTGTTCGAACATCTCGACCGAAACCACCCGGTCGAACGCTCGATCGAGTTCCAAGGCATTGACGTCGCAGGTAATCACCCGGAGATTGCCCAGCCCCAGGTCGAGGGCACGCGACTCGATGTGTCGGCGCTGCGAGGCCGAGTTGGATACTGCAGTAACCTGGCTGCGCGGGTAATGCGTGGCCATCCACAAGGTAAGCGAGCCCCAGCCGCAGCCCAGTTCCAGGATGTCCTGCCCATCGACCAGGTCGGCGTTGCGGCAGGTCCGCTCGAGCATGGCCGCTTCGGCAGCATCAAGGTCGTCGATTCCGTCCGGCCAGAGCGCGCTTGAATATTTCAGGTGATCGCCGAGCACCAGCTCGAAGAAGGCAGGCGGCACTTCATAATGCTGATCGTTGGCGGCATCGGTCTCGATGGCAATGGCCGACTCGGCCAGCTCGTCCATCAGGGCCTGGTAGCGAGCGGACTGGGCTTCGGGATCATTGACATGCTCCTCGCGCAACCGGCGCCTGAGGAGCGCGCGGATACCGCGGCGAATCAACCAGTCCGGCACAAGTCCCTTTTCGGCCAGTTCGATGGGTTTCATGAAATCACACTCCGTGAATCGGGGTCGCGGGTCGGTCGATCTGCACGCTGTGGAGGGGGTCGACGGGCCAGCCAGAACAGCGCGGGCAACAGCAAGGCCCAGCTCAAGCCCGTGGCCAGTATCACCTGCCACGACGGCGCCAGCCACTCGACTGCGCCGAAGCGCGAACCGGCATAGTAGGACAGGGGTGACCCGACAGCAGCGAGAACGCCGATCAACAGTAATTGATGCTTGAAAACGCCCATCGAGTGATTGAGTACCAGGGCCATGGCCAGCCACAGCAGCAGAATCCAGAAGGGTGCAATCTCGCTCGATGGCCAGGGCATCGCATAGGCCAGCAGGCCGGTTTGCAGCCACAGGGTATCGAGCCCGAATCCGATGACCAGGCACAATGCAATCATGCGCCAGTCGTTGTGGTGGCGCCGCCGCGGGTGCAGTTGCCAAAAGGCAAGAACGGCCACCACCAGCGTGCCGCTCCAGCCGGCAATTCCCCAGGCCGCACCGACCACGCAGGCCGGCCAGCTCAACTGAAACAGGCCCTGGTTGATCCAGAAGTCACGCTTCATGCGGGCCCACCGGTCAGTCCCGTCTCAGCCCCGGGGCGCCACCGGGGCCCGGCCATCAGCACGTGGACATCGCTGATCGCGCGCTCCCTGAACCCGCCTTCGCAGTAGGCCAGATACCACAACCAGCGCCGCCGGAAGCTCTCGTCGAAACCCATCTCGCGGATATCGCTCCAGCGGGCCTCGAAACGATCGCGCCAGGCCGCCAGCGTACGTGCGTAACTGGCGCCGAAATCGGCGAGTTCGATCAGGGCCAGTTGGCTGGCGCGCGCCATCGACTGCGTGATGGCGCTGACCGAAGGAATGAAGGCACCCGGAAAGATATAGCGCTTGATGAAGTCGACGTTCTTCAAAGCACTCTCAAAGCGATAGTCCTCGATGGTGATGGCCTGGATCAGTGCCAGGCCGTCGGGCCTGAGCAGTTCGTCGATTTTCGCCAGGTAAGTGTCTAGATACTGGTGGCCGACGGCTTCAATCATCTCGACGGAGGCGATCTTGTCGTACTTCCCCTCCAGCTTGCGGTAATCCTGCATCAGAAGGGAAATGCGGTCTTCCAGACCCGCTTCTTGCACTTTCTTGCGTGCGAACTCGTACTGTTCACGCGAGATCGTGGTTGTCGTCACGCGGCAACCATGGTGCTCGGCGGCATGGATGGCCAGGCCACCCCAGCCGGTGCCGATTTCCAACAAGTGATCTTCGGGGCCAAGAGCGAGCTTGCGGCATATTCGTTCGAGCTTGTTGAACTGGGCCTGCTCGAGTGTCTCCCCGTCGTCCAGGTACAGTGCGCTGGAATACATCATGCTTTGATCAAGCCAGGCAGCAAAGAAGTCGTTGCCCAGATCGTAGTGGGCAGCGATATTGCGACGGCTGCCCTTGAGGCTGTTGCGATTGAATGCATGCCACAGGCCAAGGGCAAGATTGGCGATGCGCGCCGCACCGGTTTCCATTTCGTCCAGCACGTGGCGATTTCGGGTGAGCACCTGCACCACGGCCACCGGATCAGGACTGTCCCACAGACCGGCCATCCACGCCTCGGCCGCGCCAACACTGCCGCCGCTGGCTATCAGACGCCAGAAACGCAGGTCGTGAATCACAACCGTGGCGTGCAGCGCATCGTCGGGTTTGCCCAACGCATACTCGCCATCGGCATCCTGAATGACCAGCCTGCCCTGCTCGACCGAACCCAGGCGCGACAGCACCCGCGTGCGGAGCCGACGATCCAGGCCGCCGGCGGAGCCGGTCTCAAATTCATCGATCATCCTGTCGGATTGCGTCATTGCGTCAACTTGTCCGGGTGAGAGTAAAAAGGCATCTTTTTCAGCCACAGGCGCAGGGCCTGCCAGTAGATGGCCACGACGACCCTCAAGGTCATCAGCGGGAACCTGAATGGCATCCGGCGCATGCTTGAGCTCGTCATCGGCTCGAGCGCCAGTCGCATTCCGCTGCTGAAGCATTGTCTTCCCGAGCGCTTCAGGCGTATGTGAACGCTCAGGAGTTCATCCTCGATGCGGAATCGCCAGTCGTAGCGGATATCCATCGGCATGAAGGGCGACACGTGCAAGCCCTTGTCGAAGTCGAATCGGTACTCCGGGCCCGGCTGCCCGCGGCAATCGAGCACGTAGGCGTGGCGTTCGTTCCAGGGCGTGTTATGCACCTCCGCGACAATCGCATCCATCTCCCCTTCTTGATCGAGGCAGAAATAGAAACTGACAGGATTGAAGCACAGGCCCCACTGGCGCAGATGGGCCAGCACGAGAATGCGGCCCTGCGGGCGGCGGCTGGTGACTTCGGCCACACGCTCGACCACGGCCCGGCGCAATGTGCGATCGAGCGGGCGCAGGAAATCAGCACGCCGGAAACTCACCAGATTGGATCGCCCCACCGACCAGAGACGGCTGTTCGCGAACAACGCCTCGACACGATCGATGTCGATCAGCGTGTAGCTGGTGCGGTAGACGAAGCGATGCGGCTTCGGCGTCAGGCGCCGATGCCATACCTGTCCGGTGGCGATGGCGCTATCCATGTCTCGTTTCGATATCGTCGATTACACGCCTGGCGCTGCGAGCGCCATCTTCGTGGAAACCCCAGCCCCACCAGGCGCCACAGAACCAGGTCCGACGCAGGCCGTTGATATCGCTCCAGCGTGACTGGGCCGCCACTGCCGAGGGCGTAAAAACGGGATGCGCATAGTTTCGGCGCACGAGAACGCGCTCTGGATCGATCATCTCCGTCTGGTTGAGCGAGACGATGAAATGCTGCCGGCTGTCGATGTTCTGCAGCTTGTTCATGTAATAGGAAACCCGGCATTGGCTGGGCTCCCGGCCATCCATGCGAACGTTCCAGGCAGCGCGCGCTGTCGGCTTGTCGGGCAATAGCGCGACATCGGTGTGCAGGACCGCCTCGTTCGGCTGGTAGTCCACGGCCGAGAGGACACTACGCTCGACCGGGCTGGCATCGGCCAGCAGCCGCAGCGCCTGGTCGGAATGGCAGGCAAGAATCGTCGCGTCGAAGTGGAACTCATCCTGGGGCGTGCGGACAAGCACTCTGTTATCGAGTCGTTCGATCGAACGCACCGGCGTGCCCGTCACGAACCGCGCTGCACAAGTGCTGGCGGCCTCGACGTAGGATCGGCTGCCACCGCGAACCGTCTCCCAGACCGGACGAGCGCCCAGGGTCAGCATGGAATGATTGTCCATGAAGGCCAGCAGATGCTTCATCGGGAACTCGGTGACAGCACCCATCGGCGCCGACCACAGGGCCGAGGCCATCGGCAGCATATGCCGGCTGGCAAACCACTCTCCCAGGCCGCTTTGTTCGAGCCATTCGCCCAGCGTCACGCACTCGTCGATTTCCTCGAGCAGCTGCGGCGCACGCCGGTAGAAACGGGCGATATCGAGCACCATGCCGTGAAAGCGGGGACTAAGCAGATTGCGACGCTGACAGTAAAGCCGCCCCAGCGTGCTGGCGTTGTATGCCAGGCCGGTGACGGTATCGCTGACGCCGAAACTCATGTCGGATGGTTCTGACTCGACGCCGAGCTCACCGAACCAGGAGGTCAGTATTGGATAGTGCGCCCGATTGAAGACGATGAAGCCGGTATCAATGGATCGGGATACGCCGCCATCCTCCACCACCTGCGTATCCGCATGGCCGCCGAGCCGGTCCTCGGCCTCGAATACCGTTACTTCGTGACGCTGCGAGAGATGCCAGGCCGCGTACAGCCCGGAAACTCCGGCCCCCACGATGGCGATCTTCATGACGGTACCCGCCGCGCCTCGCGGATCCGCTCCGGCACGGGCTTGAGCCCGCGGACAAGGCCGATCCAGCTCATCATCTTGAGCAGGTAGAAACTGATGTCGACTTCCCACCAGTAGAAACCCTGGCGCGCCGAGCCCGGGAAGTGGTGGTGATTGTTGTGCCAGCCCTCGCCGAGCGTGAGCAGCGAGAGGAAGAGATTATTGCGGCTGTCGTCGCGGGTGGCGTAGCGGCGACTGCCCCAGACGTGGGCCAGGGAATTGATGGTCAGCGTCACGTGGATCAGCACCACGGTCGACACGAAATAACCCCACACCAGCAGCTGCCAGCCATTGGTCTCCAGGCCCGGCGCCCATCGGTTCAGCGCCGTGCCCAGCCCAAACATGCCCAGCGCGTAGATGACCGGCACGAGCAAGTCGTAGCGGTCGAGCCAGCGCAGTTCGGGATAGACGACCAGATCGGGAATCTGCTCGGCTCGCGTCTCGAAATTCTCGCGACACAGGAACCACCCCATATGGCTCCACCAGAAGCCGTGGCGAGGCGCATGCACGTCGTCGTCCGTATCGGCATGACGGTGATGATGGCGATGGTGGGCGGCCCACCAGAGCGGCCCGCGCTGGGTGGCGGAGGCGCCGATGAGCGCAAAAAAGAACTGCACGGGCCGGCTGGTGCGAAATGTCCGGTGTGAGAAATAGCGGTGATAGAAGGCAGTGATGGCGAACATGCGAACAGAATAGCTGAGCAAGAACACCACGACTGCCGTGGTCGACACGCCCACGAACAGCACGCCCAGGCAGGCCAGGTGCAGGCCGATGAAGGGGATGATGCGAAGCCAGTCGACGCGGCGCGGATCGTCTGCGCCGTTGCGCAGGCGCTGTCGCGAATCGAACCAGGCGAGAAGCTGTTGCATTGTTGGAGATGATCCAGTCCAGTCAAGCGACGATTAGACGCCCGGGCCCATCAATCGCGCGTGAATTTGGCCATTCACTCGTGATCCACGGCACTGCGCGCATCATCAGGGCCATGAATACACACGCAATCATGCAACGTTGCGGGGCGGCGGTCATCTTTCTGGCCGCCACGACCGCCTGTGCCGGGAGTGGCTCGATGATGGACAAAAGAACGGCGGAGGCCTATCACGAGGCCCTCGAAACGATCCCGGGCCATGCCACGGCAATCGACCAGGGCGTTGCTTCCTTCCGCCACACCTTCGGGAATCTCGGCCACGCTGATCTGGCCGAACGAGTCGGCGAACTCTATGCCGAGCGGTTCTACTTCAACGACACCATACATATCGCGCGCGAACGAGCTGAACTGGTGGAATACATGGCCCGAACCGGCGAGCAGCTCGAAGAAAGTCGAGTCCTGATCCACCGCGTCATTCAAGACGGTGCCGACGTTTACCTGCGCTGGGAAATGACCTTTACCAGCCGGGCGATCGGCAAGCGCGTCGAGTCGCATTCAATCGGCATGACCCATCTGCGCTTCAACGAAAACGGCCAGATCGTGCTGCACCAGGACTTCTGGGACAGCGGCAGCGCGCTCTACGCTCACCTGCCGGTCGTCGGTTTCTTCGTGCGCCGCGCCCAGGCAGCAATGCAATGATGCGGGCAGGTCTCACCCTCTGCTTGTTGGTCACGGCTTTCGCCTCGGCCGACGCCACGGCCCTGGAGCGCTGCTCCGAAGTCGAATTGAAGGTGATGGGCCTGTTCAGTGTCGGCACTGCCAGCTTGCACCTGACCGACTGCAGCGAGTCCGACCGCGTGCTCGAGCGCGTACCCAAGATGTTTTCGCTGGAACTCGACCGGGACATGGCCGGGCAAGACCTGGTCGATAGCGCCAATGAGCTGTTGGTCGAAAACCTGGGTATATCCTCCCGCGACGCCCTCCCCGAGGAACTGGCCTGCCTGGCCAACGCTTATATCGACGCCGAGGACGGTGAGCGGTTTGACGTGAGCTACGAACCGGACGAGCGCCTGGCCTTGTACCGCAATGGCGAACTCCTCGAAGAATGCCCCGATCGCGGGCACGGCCATGAATACTTCCAGATCTGGTTCGGCGAAAAACCCTTCAACGACCGAATGAAGAAACGCCTGCTCGAGCAAGCGGGTCGGCGGTGAGGACTGAAAAAAATCTATAAAACCTTCCACAGATGAACACAGATGAACACAGATGAACACAGATAAACACAGATAAACACAGATGAATATCGAGAATCCGAATGGGGGTGCTAGTAAGTGCCTCTGTGCTAATGACCGAAATTCCCGTGACCTAAACGGCCAAACGGGTACTAGCTTCTTCATTGGGGGTGCTTTCGCGCTATCGACCCCAGGCTCGGGAAGCCTGACAGTGGGTTGGTTTTCGATCGCCCAATTAACAGTGTTTTTTATCTGTGTTCATCTGTGTTCATCTGTGGACAATTTTCTTTTCTAAGCCTTGACCGGCCCAACCCAGACTTGCTGCGCGTTGACGAATTCGCGAATTCCGTGCGGCCCGAGTTCGCGGCCGATACCGGAGCGCTTGATGCCGCCGCTGGGCAAGCGGGGATCGGTTTTGACGATGCCATTGATCGCCACCTGGCCGGTTTCAAGCCGGTTTGCCATGGCCACACCCCGTTCAGTACGGGTCCACACCGCAGCGGCCAGACCGTAGTCGGTGTCATTGGCCAACTCGACGGCCTCATCTTCGTCTGCCACCTTCATGACCACCGCGATTGGGCCGAATGTTTCCTCACGCGCGGCGGTCATCTCCCGCGTCACCCCGGTCAGCAGGGTCACCGGGTAGAAGTAGCCGTCACCTTCCGGCAGCTCGCCACCGAGCGGACACAGGGCACCGGCCGCAACCGTCTCGCCCACCTGCCGGTGAAGATTCTCGCGCAGATCCGCGCGCGCGATCGGGCCGACATCGGTCGCTTCGTCGGACGGATCGCCCAGTTTCAGGCGTGCCAGGCGCTCGTGCAGTAACTCGACGAAGTCGTCGTGGACCGATGACTCGACGATGATGCGCTTGGCCGCGATACAGCTCTGGCCGGCATTGATGATGCGCGACAGGCAGATGGTGTCGGCGGCCTTTTCCAGATCGGCGTCGGCCAGCACGATGGCCGGATCCGAGCCGCCCAGTTCGAGCACGGAGTGCTTGATTTCGGCTGCCGCGGTCGAGGCGACGATTCCGCCGCCGCGCTCCGAGCCGGTGTACGAAACCGCTTGCACCCGTCTGTCACGGATCACATCGGCGACGCGCTCGGTCTCCAACGGCAGGTTGACAAACAGGCCCGCGGGTGCGCCGGCACGCTCGAACAGCTGGCCGATGGCCTCGGCACAGCCCGGCACGTGAGGGTCGTGCTTCATCAGGCAGGCGTTGCCGGCCATCAGGGTCGGTGCGGCAAAGCGGAAGGCCAGCCAGAACGGCGCATTCCAGGGCAGGATGCCCAGGATCACGCCCAGCGGACGGTACTGCACGTAGCTTTGACTGGCATCGGAGACGATCTGCTCGGTGGCCAGGTAGCTTTCGGCATGCTCGGCATAATGCTCGGCGCACCAGGCTGCCTTCTCGACCTCACCCCGGGCTTCCCGGATGGGTTTGCCCATCTCGTCGGTCATCAGGCGCGCAAGGTTTTCGATGTCACCGCGCATCAGCGCCGCCACGTCGTTCAATACCTTCGCACGGTCGGAGAAGCGGGCCAGCTTCCAGTCGGCAAACGCGGACTGGGCCCCGGCCAAGTGCTGTTCCAGGGCATCGTCCGACAGCGCCTCGACTTCGTACTGAACCGCCCCGGTCGTTGGATTGATCGAACGCAGCTTCGTCATTGGCGACGGGCCTCCTGGATATTCTGGACCGACTCACTTCCGGAGGCGGTTTCGGAGACTTTCTTCGGCGCTGCACTGGCTTGTGCACGCGGCAGCTGCTGCGACGCCTGGTCGGCCTTGACCACGAAGTCCTCGTCGAGATTGAAGAAGGATTTGCAGCCGTCGGCGGTGATGTAGATGGTGTCGGAGATGCCAACCGTCTTGTCACCGTCCACGCCCCACATCCAGGGGATGATATGGAAAGTCATGCCTTCCCGGATCACGCGCGAGTCGCCCTGCTTGAGGCTCATGATGTAGCCCTCGTCCCAGCTCGGCGGAAACGCGATGCCGATGGAGTAACCCGAGCGCGTGATCAGGCGCGCGCCCACTTCATTGGCAGTGATGATGTTGCGGACCAGGTTGTCGGCATCCGACACCGTCATGCCCGGACGAATCACGTTCTTGATTTCATGCAAAGCCTGCTTCATGCGGTCCTGAGCGTGCTCCATCGAGGACGAGAGTTCGCCCAGCACGACCGTCCGCATCATGGCCGTGTGATAGCGCCGGTAACAGCCGCCAACTTCCAGGAACACGTGCTCACCCGGCTGGACCGTCCGCCCCTCCCAGGTGGCATGGCCGATCATGCTGCGCGGCCCCGAAGTGACGTAGGGCATCACCGCCGGCGGTTCGCCGCCGGCGCGGAACATGGCGGAAGAAATAGCGGCACCGATCTCGTTCTCGGTCACGCCGGCCTCGGTGGCATCGAAACCGGCCCGCATGCCGGCCTCGGTGGCGGCCGAAGCCTTGCGCATGATCTCGATCTCGTGCTTCGACTTGCACACGCGGCCTTCCTCGACGATGCCAAAGCAGTCGAGCAGCTTGCCGTCCAGGAATGTCGTGAAAATGCTGTCCTGGTGGTAAGCGGGGAGAAAATAGCTGTTGCGTTCATAGCCAATACATTTGCCGGTCAGGCCAAACTCGCGCAGCGACTCGACCAGCATCTGGATGGCGTCGCCCGTGTCTGGATACGGGCGCGTCTTCTCGACCCAGGTGCGGGCGTGGACGTTCGATTCTTCCAGCATGCGCGTGATCATGAACGGCTCGTCCTCCAGCGGCACCACGAGGGCCTGGAAGAAGCTGTAACCCGTGGTCTGATAATCGGTGAGATACATCAGGTTTTCCGGGTCGGTGATCACTACCGCATCGAGCAGGCGCTCGGCCATGCGCTCGCGCAGCTCCTTGAGCCGGCGCTCGTACTCCTCGAAAGGGAAGGTCATGTCGTCGCGCTGTCTCATGCCGCCGCCCTCCGGGCCGACGCCACCGATTGCTCGAGGATATCCAGGCCTTCGGCCAGGTCGGCCTCGGGAATGGTCAGCGGCGGGATCAGTTTGAGTACCCGTCCGCCGGTACCGCAGGCGCCGATCAGCAAGCCGTTCTCGAAGGCGGTCGAGGCGATCTGCTTGGCCAGCTCGCCATCACCGACATCGAGCGCTTGCATCATGCCGCGGCCGCGCACCGAGAATCGGCCCTGGCCCCGGCTGTCGGCGATCGACTCCAGGCGCTTGCGCATGGTCTCGCCGTTCTCCTTGACGGCATTCATCAGTTCATCATCGTCGAAGTAATTCAGCGCCTCGACACCGGCAACGAAACTCAGGCCCTGGCCGCGGAAGGTGCCGGTATGCTCACCCGGCGACCAGTACTTGTCGTACTCCGGCTTGACCAGGTTCATCGCCAGCGGCGTGCCGAAACCGCCGATGCCCTTGGCGAGAGTGATGATGTCGGGATCCAGGCCCATATCGTCGAAGCTGAAGTAGCTGCCGGTGCGGCCGCACCCGGCCTGGATGTCGTCGTAGATCACCAGCGCGCCCAGGTCACGGGCCAGGTCCTGCACGGCCTTGAGCCACTCGGGGCGGGCGACGTGTACGCCGCCCTCAGCCTGGATCGGTTCGATCACGAACGCTGCCGGCGGCTCCAGGCCACTGGACGAGTCCTCGAACAAGACCCGCAGTTGATCGACCCAGGCCAGTGCCTGGTCCAGCGGGACTTCGTCGCTGCCGAAGGGCTGGCGAACCACGTGCTCCAGCGGCACGCCGGCGGCGTTGCGGAAATAACTGTTCGCCGTGCAGGCCAGCGAACCCAGCGTCATCCCGTGGAAACCATGTTCGTAGGCCACCACGCTGCGCCGGCCGGTGACCTTGCGCGCCAGCTTCAGCGCCGTCTCGACGGCGTTGGTGCCGGTCGGACCCATGAATTGCAGCTTGTGGTTCCAGCCACGCGGCTTGACGACGGTGTCGACGAATTTCGCGATGAAGTCGCGCTTGACGTCGGTGTACATGTCCAGGCTGTGAGCCACGCCGTCGCGCTCGAGAAACTCGATCATGGCGCGCTTCATCCGGGCGTTGTTGTGCCCGAAGTTGAGTACCCCGGCGCCGGCGAAAAAGTCGATATAGCTTTTGCCGTTCTCGTCTGTCTGACGCGCATTGGACGCCGACTTGAACACGGTTGGATACAGGCGGCAATAGCCGCGGATGTCCGATTCCCACTGTTCGAATACCTGCATATTGTTACTCCTGTACTGGACAACCAGCGATTCGGGCATAAATGCGGCCGACCGTGTCGATCAACCGGTCATTGAAGTCGTACTTCGAGCTGTGGCAGGGATGTTCGTGCCCCCGCCCGTCATCGGCGCCGATCAGGGCGAAAGCGCCGGGAATTTCCTTCAGGTAATAGCTGAAATCTTCCGAGGCCATGATCGGGGTCTTCAGCACCGTATCGAGCGCATCTTCGCCTAGCTCGAGACCGATCGTCTCTCGATACCGTCCAGCCTCGGCCGAGTGATTGATCGTCGCGTCGTAGCGCGGATGAATGATCACATCCACCTCGACACCATAGGCCGCGGCCGTGTTCCGAGCGATATCGGTGATCAGCTCTCCCATCAACGCGCGCGTTTCCGCATCGCCGAGGCGGAAGCTGCCGCTCAAACAGGCGGTTTCCGGGATCACGGTCGGCGCACCCTCGGCCCGGATGTTCGTCACGCTGAGTACCGTCGGCGCCTGCGGAGTAATGCGCCGGCTGACCACCTGCTGGAGATTCATGACGATAGCCGAGGCCGCAAGCACCGGATCGCGGCACAATTCCGGCTGGCTGGCATGCCCACCCTGACCGCGAACCGTGATCTCGAAGGTGCCGTTGCCGGCCATCACCGCTCCATTCGGGCACACCGCACGGCCAAAGCGAATCGCCGGCCAGTTGTGCCAGCCGAAAATGGCCTCGACGCCCTCGAGTGCGCCATCGTCGATCATCGCCTTGGCGCCATGGCCGCCTTCCTCGGCCGGCTGGAACAGCAGGGTCACCGGCCCCGGCAGGTCGATTTCATGCGTCTTTAGCCACTGCGCGGCCGCGTACAGCGTTGCCGCATGCCCGTCGTGCCCGCAGGCGTGCATGCAGCCTTTCCTCTCGGAAGCCCACTCGACGCCGCTCTCCTCGACGATGGGCAGGGCGTCGATGTCGGCACGCAGCGCGATGTGCTGGCCCGATGCATCAGCCGCCAGCGTCGCCACCGTGCCGGTCTGAGCACAGGCCCGCCAGGCAATGTCCAGATCGTCCAGTTGGGCGCGAATAGCCGCGGCCGTTTCGCTCTCGTCCCAGGTCAGTTCGGGGGCGCGATGCAGGGCGCGTCGAAAGGAGACCGCCTCGTCGACCATCGTCTGCCAGTTGTGCGCCGCGTTTGAATCCAAATCCTAAACCCCGGGAAAAACTCAACCCGGCGGGCACCGGGTTGCTGACGAAACCACAAATGCGGTGGCGGGCTTTGGTTCCGCCACCGACCTGCCTAGGCTAGACCCGAAAACGTCCCACTTGCAAGGATTTTCGTTTAGGCGCAAAACAGTTACGCGACAGGCATTTAGGCCGATTGTCCACAGGCATTCACCGGGCGACGCATGTCCCCCGTACGCTGTATTTGCGGTGCAAGCGAGAGTCGGGGAAGCTGGACCGTCGCCAGAATAAAGAAATGCCGGCACTCGCGAGAGTTGCCGGCATTTCGCCCCAGGTCCCTTCCCATGCGTCCCCACTGCCAGAATAGCGGTGCTGCTGAAAAGATCCCGTTACCTCGCCGGACAGTCAGAGAAGGCCCGGCGTCAGGACAGAAACATGCTAACCCCATGACCCTTTTGAAACTTGCACGAACCCGACCCGCAGTTGCACTAATGCGGCGAACTTCGCCGATCAGGACGACTGCCGCTGCCTTTTGCGCCACATCGACGGCGACATGCCGAAGTGCTGGCTGAACACGCGGGTAAAATACTGCGGACTGGAAAAGCCGCAACTCAGGGAAATATCCTGAATCGGCTGGTCACTGTCGACCAGCATCGGCCGTGCCCGCTCGAGGCGGAAACTCTGCAGCTGAGCCGCCGGCGTCCGGCCGGTCAGCGCCCGGAGCTTGCGCTGTAGTGTTCGTGCTTCCATGGAAACGAATGCGGCCAACTCGGACACGCTGGCGTCGGGATTGTCGTAATTCTGCTCAAGCCAGTCGCGAACCTTTTCGAGAAACCTCGCGTCCCGCTCGGACAGATCGGGCAGCCCGTCCCCGGACGATGATGCCTGCTCTTTGGCCGGAGTCACCCCGGTTGCTGCCAGTTCGCGCCACTGTCGTTGCTGAACGCGCTCGCGCAGATCGACCATCCGCCGGAGTCTCAGTCGCAGCTCGGCCGGGTTGAACGGCTTGGCCAGGAAATCGTCGGCACTGAGAGAGTAACCCTGCAATCGGGTGGCCTCATCCTGCCGGGCGGTCAGAAGCAGCACCGGCAGGTGGCTGGTGCGCACGTCTTCGCGCAGTCGGCGCAGCATCTCGAGACCGTCCAGGCGCGGCATCATGATGTCGCTGACGACAATATCAGGCATGCGCTCACGCGCCAGTGCCAGTGCGCGTTGACCGTCGCCAGCTTCGATCACCGCCCAATCGTCGGACAGGAGCTGCGCCAGGTGCTGCCGCAGATCGTCATTGTCCTCGACGACCAGCGCGGTACCGAGTCGGCCGGGCCCTTCGACCGGGGGATCGGTATTCTCCGCACCAGAAAGATCCGGCTCGGAGGACAAATTCTCGAGTTCCATGAGGAGACGCTGTTCTGTCAATTGTTGGACGGGCGCACCCTCCATGTGGCCACGCCAGGCGGGCAGCCAGACCCGGAAGCTGGCGCCTTGTCCCGCCTGGCTGACCAGGTCGACCTTGCCGCCGTTGGCGCGCGCGGCTTCTCGCACCAGGGTCAAGCCGATACCGGCACCCTCTATGCGGCCTTGCTCATGCGCCGGCATCCGGCTGAAGCGCTCGAAGATCACGGCCTGCTGCTCGCTGTCGATACCGGGGCCGTTATCGCTGACCGACAGCCTGACACCATCGTCCGCGCCTTCGACCGCGACCCGTACTTTCGATCCGGACGGGCAGTACTTGAGCGAATTGCCGATCAAATTGAGCAGAATGCGCTCGACATCAGCCTGCTGGCACTGCGTCAGCCAACGACCGTCCACTTCGCATGCGAGATCGATCTCCTTTTGCTCGGCCAATGGCCGAAACGTATCGACCGTCATCGTCACGACGCGATCGATCGGCCAGGGTTCGGGCACCTTCTGGTCACGCGCGGACTGCAGCCGCGACAGGCTGAGGAGCTGATCAACCAGCCGTAACAGGCGGCGCAGGTAACGCCGGGCCGTGATTACGGCGCCGGCATCTTCGCCCTTCTCCGCCAGCCGGTCGAGGCTGGCCTCGATCAAGGTCAGCGGTGTTCGAAACTCGTGCGAGATATTGGCAAACAGGGTGGTGCGTGCCTGCAGCAATTCCGCCAGATCACTCGCCTGTCGATCGACCAGGCGCTTCTGCTCGCGCAGCTCACGCGTGCGCTCGGCTACCATCCACTCCAGATTGCGCCGACGCCGGCGCTCGGCCGCGATGAACAGGGAAACCAGCGAGACGGCAACAAGCGCATAAAGCGCCCAGGCCCAGGGCGCGAGCCAGGGGGGTGATGCCACGGCCAGCGACAGGAGATGCCGCTGCTCCGACCACACCCCGTCGCTGTTGGCCGCACGCACCGAGAAACGGTAGTCACCGGGCGCAAGATCGGGATAGCGGACAATCCGGCTGCCGTTGGTTTCCACCCACGATTCGTCGGCCCCCTCGAGTCGGTAGGCGTAGCGATTGCTTTCCGGTTGGGTAAAGTGCAGGCCGACAAACTCCAGCACCAGGGAATTGCGATCGTACTCGGCGGAAACCGACACCGGCACTCGCCCGTCCACCTCCAACGGCTCCCCGGCCAGCAGGACGCGCTCGAGATAGATCCGGGGTGGTTCCGGATGCAGTTCGATATCGCCGGGGCGGAAGGCATTGACGCCGTTGATGCCGCCGAAATAGATGCGGCCACTTTCGCCCCTGGTGACGACCGTGTTGTTGAACTCGAGGCCCTGTAAGCCATCGCCCAGCGTGAAACGTCGAACCTGGCCGCTGTCTGGATTGAGGCGGGCCAGGCCGCGATTGCTGCTGAACCACAGGTAACCGGACCCATCGGCAATCAGGGCGTAGACGGTCCGGTCGGGCAGGCCATCGGATTCGTCCAGCCAGGACCACTCCGAGATCTGGCCGTTCTCCAGCCGGGCCCGACCCAGGCCGGCCTGCTCAGTACCGACCCAGAGCACGCCCTCCGGGAACTCGGCCAGGTGAAAGACATGGTTGCGTGGTTGTCTCCCGGGAACACCGGCCGGATCGTGCCAGTCCAGGTCGCCGCTGTCCGGATTCAAGGACACGATGCCACGCCTGGTCGCCACCAGCATGCTGCCGTCATCCCTCTCCAGGAACGACTGGATTCTGCTCCATCCACGCTCGCGCCCGCCGTCAGTGGCCGACAGGTCAATTTCTTCGAGGAGCCGGAGACCGACACGATCGGGTTCAAGCCGGAATTTGGGTAGCCAGGTCCCGGCACCAACCCAGAGTTCCTCGCCATCGTCGGAAAATCGAAGCGCATTGACCGGCCGATCGCGGCCGTCCTCCCCAACCGGGTGGACCGCAAGCACTTCTCGCGCGCGACCGGAAACCACGGCAATACCCCGATCGGTCCCGGCCCAGACGTGACCGGAAACCGGATCCTCGGCCAGCGACCAGACCCTGTTGTCGGGCAGGCGTTTGTCGGGTTCGGCCAACGAGTGCAGGCGATCTGCAACCACCGAAAACTGGTTCTCCCGGCGTTCCCAGACCCGGATGCCACCGTGACTCAGTCCCGTCCAGAGCCACTCCCGATTGCCGGCGCGCTGCTCGAGCACCGAGCGCACGACATTGTCGCTGCCGAAATAGCCGTCCACTTCGCGATCGCGGATCAACTCGAAGCGCGCGGACTGCGGTGCGAAGCGCGACAAGCCACCCAGCCCCCCGCCGACCCAGACCACGCCAAAATCATCCTGGTAGACCTTGTTCAAAGCATTGGCGGGCGACGGCGTCAGCGAACCGGGATCAGCCGGATCGTGGCGGAAAACCCGAAATCCGTCGCCGTCAGGCGCAGACAGACCAACCCCCTCGGGAAAGCCGACCCAGACATAGCCCCGGTTGTCCTGGATCACGTCCAGCCCATAGACCAGATGATCGCGCGCGCTCTCCGAGCCCCAGCGAACGAAGCGTACGTCCCAGCGCGACTTCTCCGGGTCGAACTGAACCAGAGCCTCGCGGGTCATGGCCCACAGCATGCCGCGCGGATCGGCTGCGACTGCGCCCACCCAGTCGTCGGCGTGACCGTGATCGGTCGGCCGGATGTGTCCGGCCACCGTATCGCGCTTGGGGTCGAACAGCGTAATGCCGGACCGGCTGGCGAGCGCCAGCATGCCGTCGGGAAGGACCGCAATCGACGATCGACGGGCAATTTCGGAACTGATATCGAACTCCGCCACCCGGCGAAGGGCCAGATCGTCGGTCTGAATCCGCCACAGCCCCTCAGCGTTGTAGAACCACGGCTGGCCGGAGTGATCCACGGCGAGACGTCCCGTCTCGTGAGATTGCCCGATCGCATCTCGTTCCACGTGCATGAGGCTGGCGGAACCTGACTCAAGCACCAGCAGGCCGCCAGTGACCTGGACGATCAAATTGCCAGCACCATCTTCAACCATGTCCGTGACGTTGTATTCACGCCCACTCGCCGAGTCGGCCCCGACTTCCCTGACTGGAATTCTTTCGATGTGCAGGGAAGCGGGATCGATTCGATCGAGCCCGTTCCGGGTTCCGACCCAGAGCTGACCATCACGCCCCTTGAGCAGGACCTTGATACGGCTGTCACTCAGGGAGGCATGGTTGTCGGGTTGGTGGCGGAAGTTGCGGAAGCCGTAACCGTCGTAGCGACTCAGCCCGTACTGGGTGGCGACCCACAGATAGCCCAGGTCGTCTCCCGCCATGTCCTGCACCGCCGACTGCGCCAGGCCGTGCTCGAGCGAGAGGTGATCGAAATGCACTTCCGGGTAGGCGTTGACCCGGCCGGTATGAAGCATTGCGATGGACAGGAGCAGGCATGCCAACCCTGCCTTGGCGGCAACCCCCGATTTCCGCCGAATTCGAGACAGCAAAAGAACGTTCGCCTCCCATAAGCCCTTTCACAGTGTACAAGACTGCGGCCGTCTGGAAGGATAAACCGTCTCCGCCCAACAGTCCGGCTGTGGGCTCGCACCTTGGCCCGCAGGGCACTGACGGCTAAAATGCGCAACTTTGCGACCTCACGAGATACCGACGAGCCTTCCCCATGCGTATTGGCACCACCCTGACCCACTACATCATCCGCAACCAGCGCGAAATCGAAGGCGCCAGCGGCACTTTCACCGGCCTGCTCAACGACATCTGCGTGGCCTGCAAGAAGATCGCCGCGCTCGTCGACAAGGGCGCGCTGGTCAACGTCCTCGGCAGTGCCGAGAGCGAGAATGTCCAGGGCGAAGAGCAGAAGAAACTCGACGTGATTTCCAACGAGATCATGATCGAGGCGCTCGAGCACAACGGGCATATCGCGGCGCTGGCGTCGGAGGAAATGGAAGGCATCCACCCGATGAGCGCCGAACGCCGCGGCCGCTACCTGCTGCTCTGCGACCCGCTCGACGGCTCGTCCAACATCGACGTCAACGTCTCGGTGGGCACGATCTTCTCGATCCTGCGCGCGCCCGACGATACGAAAGCGCCGACCGAGGCCGACTTTCTGCGACCGGGCGTCGAACAGGTCGCCGCCGGCTACTGCCTGTACGGCCCCTCCACCATGATGGTGCTGACCACTGGAAACGGCGTGAGCATGTTCACCCTCGACCGCGACTTCGGCGAGTTCCTGCTTACGCGTGAAAACGTATCGATCCCGGACGAGACCCGGGAATTCGCCATCAACGCCTCCAACCGGCGCTTCTGGGACGAACCGATCCAACGCTACATTGAAGAATGCCTGGCCGGAGAGGAGGGGCCCAGGGGCAAGAATTTCAACATGCGCTGGGTCGCCTCGATGGTGGCCGAGGTCCACCGCATCCTCACCCGCGGCGGCGTCTTCATGTACCCCTGCGACAAACGCATCCGCGCCCAGGGCAAGACCGGCAAGCTCCGGCTGATGTACGAGGCCAACCCCATGGCCATGATCGTCGAACAGGCCGGCGGTGCGGCCACCACCGGAATGCAGCGAATCCTCGAAGTCGATCCGGATGAACTACACCAGCGCGTGCCGGTAATCCTCGGATCGCGCAAAGAGGTCGAGCGCGTGACCGCTTACCACGACTGATTCCGGCACCCCTTCGCCGGCAAAGAAAAAGGCCGCCCGAAAGCGGCCTTCTCCAGGATTGTCTGACTCAATCGAGCATTCAGTCCAGCGACCACAGCGCAGTGAACTCGGGTACAGGCATGCCCCTGAGTAAATCGAATTGCTCGGTGGCCTGCAGAATGGCACCGGCCTGGCGGGCCGAGAGCTGGCCGGCGACGGCACGCTCGAACTTGTCCTCGAGCAGCGGGATGCCTTCCTCGCGACGGCGGCGGTGGCCAACCGGGTAGTCGATGGAGATCTTGCCGGTACTCGAACCATCCTTGAAAAAGACCTGCACCGAGTTGCCGATGGCGCGTTTGTCGGCGTCGAAATACTCTTCGGTGAAGCGCGGGTTTTCCTTGACCGTCATCTTCTCGCGCAGTGCGTCGATGCGCGGATCGGCGGCCACTTCGTCGCGGTAGGAATCGGCCGTGAGTTCACCGAAGATCAGCGGCACGGCGACCATGTATTGCAGGCAGTGATCGCGGTCGGCGTAATTGTTGAGCGGACCGGTCTTGTCGATGATCCGGCAGCCCGCCTCTTGCGTTTCAAGCTCGATCTTGTCGATCTCGTCGAGCCGCCCCTTGACCTCGTCGTGCAGCTTGTAGGCGCACTCCACGGCCGTCTGGGCGTGGAATTCGGCCGGGAAGGAGATCTTGAACAGCACCTGCTCCATGACATAGCTACCCAGCTCTCGCTCGAGTACCAGATCATTGCCCTTGAACAGCACATCCTGGAAGCCCCAGCCCTTGGCAGTCAGCGCCGAGGGGTAGCCGATCTCGCCCTTGAGCGTGATCAGCGCCAGCTGCACGGCGCGGCGGCAGGCGTCACCCGCGGCCCAACTCTTGCGCGGACCGGTGTTGGGGGCATGGCGATAGGTGCGCAGCGCGCCGCCGTCGATCCAGGCCTGGCTGACGGCGTTGACGACATCGTCGCGATCGCCGCCGAGCATCCTGGTGACGACAGCGGTGGAGGCCACGCGTACCAGCAGCACATGGTCGAGACCGACGCGGTTGAAGGAATTCTTGAGTGCCAGAATGCCCTGGATCTCGTGGGCCTTGATCATGGCCTCGAGGACCGCCTCGATCTGGAGCGGCTTGCCGCCCTCGGCAACGTTCCTGCGCGAAACATAGTCGGCCACGGCCAGGATGGCCCCGAGGTTATCGGAGGGATGCCCCCACTCGGCGGCCAGCCAGGTGTCATTGAAGTCGAGGTAGCGCACCAGCACGCCGATATTGAAGGCGGCCTGGACGGGATCGAGCTTGTAGGGCGTACCGGGAACCCGCGCACCGTTTGCCAGTTCCATGCCCGGCACGACGGGTCCGAGCAGCTTGACGCACTCAGGAAATTTGAGCGCCAGCATCGAGCAGGCCAGGGAATCCTTGAGGCAGTAGTGGGCCGTCTCCCAGGCCTCGGTCGACGTGATCTCGTAGTCGCAGACGTAGTCGGCGATATTCTGGATCAGCTGGTCGGGGTCCGGGCGGGTTGCCGAACGAATATCGATCTCGCCACTCATGGTGCGGGCTCCTGATGGTTGTGCGGAAAGCCGGCCATTTTACCTCATGACCGATGCTCCGACTCTTGGGCCTCACGCCAAGGCGCAAAGGCGCCAAGATCGCCAAGGAAAGACTAAAAATAACAACATCGCTTTGATGCAGACATAGCCGCATGCATACTCGGCTTCGAGGCTGCTACAAACTGGGGACCCCCTCGAGAGACAGCCTCTCGCCCCCAAGAGATTCATATCCCAAACCCCTTAGCGTCCTTGGCGCCTTCGCGCCTTGGCGTGAGGCCAAACAGCACTCAGCCGACCGAAGCTACCCATTCGGCCAGTTCGCGGCGTCGGATCTTGGCGTTGTGGCGAATATCGACGGGAAACTCTTTCTTGAAAAGCACCCGCCGAATTTCGCGTGCGAGCCAATCACGCGATAACACTTCACGCACGCTGGCTTCGATGGCGGCCTGGTCCGCCCCCGGCTCGGGCTCTATCACGATCACCGGCTCCTGGCGACCTTTTTCACCGATGCCAACCAGGGCCGAACGGAACACGCCCTCGACCGCATTGACCGGGCCCTCGACGCATTCAGTGAACAGTGTCCCCTCGGGCGTGACCACGCGCTCGGACTTGCGGCCACAGAACCACAGTCGGCCGTCGGCGTCCTGCCAGCCCAGGTCGCCCATTCGGTGCCAGACCCGGCCCTGACTGTCGGTCATCTTCGCTTCCCGGGTCTGCTGCTCACGCTTCCAGTAGGTATCGGTCACCGTCGGACCGGCCACGCAGATCTCGCCGATTTCGCCATCGGGGACCTCTCCCGCATACTCGGTCAGGTCGATCGGCTGATCGGAAATCGGGATGATGCGCACCTCGTTGGCCTCGAGTGCACGGCCGATGCAGATGCCCTTGCCCGAGCGATTGCCGTCGGACAGTTCGCCGACCAGTTCGCGGCCGGCCACGGTGGCCACCGGCAGGGCTTCGGTCGCGCCATACGGCGTGTGGATATCGGACCAGGGATCGAGGGCCGTGTGCATGCGCTCGATCACGCTCGGCGGCACGGGGGCACCCGCCGACAGCGCACGCCGCACACCCGGAATCCGGATGTGGTGCTTTTCCAAGTGACGGCTGAGCGTGTTCATGAGTGCCGGCGAACCGAACAAGTGGGTCACGCCATAGGTCTCGATCAGGCTGACCAGCATGTCCGGGTCGGCCTGGGCCGGCCGGGTGAAATCCATGATCGGAATGACCGAGGTCATGCCCAGCGCCGGGTCGAACAGGGCAAAGGGCGGAAAAGTGGGCAGATCGACCTCACCGGGTTCGATACCGAAGGTTTCGCGCAGCAGTTCGACCTGGGCGGCGAACATGCGGTGGCGATAGACCACGCCCTTGGGTATGCCGGTCGAGCCGGAAGTAAACAGGATGGCGGCTTCGTCGTCGGCACCGACTTCGGGCGGATCGAAATTCTCGATGCGGGTCGAGAGCAGGTCGGCATACTTCAGGCCCCGCCAGAACGGGCGCGATCCAACGGAAATCGTCTGACGGACGCTGCCGCGCGCCCAGCCCAGCACCATGCGCGCAAGCTGCGCGCGTGTGACGCCGATAAACACTTCCGGCGCCGCCTCGGCCAGGCAGGTCTTGAGCGGCTTGAGCCCGATACCCGGGTCGATCAGCACCGGCACGGCACCGGCCTTGAACAGGGCGAAGAACAGGGCAAAGAACTCCAGCGAGGGCGGCACCATGAAGGCCACGCGGGTGCCCTTGCCGATACCCCTTGCCTGCAGGCCGGCGGCCAGGCGATCGGTCAATTCGTCAAGCTCGCGATAGCTCCAGCGCCGGTCACTCCAGCCATCGGCCGTACGCTTCTGCGGCAGGATCAGCGCAACCGTCTCCGGCTGGGCCTCGGCCTGCCGGGTCAGGGCGTGGGCGATGTTGATTGGCGCGTTTCGCTGTTGGATGGGCATCGGGCGACTCAAGAAAAATCTATTTGTCCACAGATGAACACAGATAAACACAGATTGTTAAAAAGAAAACCCTTCGGAAGGACGAGAATTCCTCAGTCGAGCGTGTTTGCATCTGGCATTTTAGGTATGAATGTTTTTCTTTATCTGTGTCCATCTGTGTTCATCTGTGGACAAAATATTTTTTACGGCCCCAGAAATCTCTGAATACCGGCCACGACCCGCTCCGGCGCATCTTCGAGGACATAGTGGCCGGCATCGTCGAGATAGTCGATTTCGGCTTCCGGCCAGATCTTGCGCCACAGGTCGAGCACGCGATCGTCGAACACGAAATCCTTGCCGCCCCAGAAGAAGTGAATGGGCTTGTCAGCCAGGCGGCTCAGATGTTTTTCGGTCTCGGCCAGTACCGGCCAGGCCGGGTCGGAGGGTTTCAGCGGAATGTCCTGGACGAAACGCAGGGTAGCCAGGCGGCGACAGGGCTTGCCGCGATAGGGGGCGATCAATCCACGGGCAACCTCGGGAGCGAGCTTTCGGGCGGTGGCCAGACGCGTGGCCAGGCCTGAAAATGCGTTGAAGCGATTGATCAGGAATCCACCAAGGCCGGTGCGCGCAAACTTCAACGCGAAGGGTAGCGGCTCGTCTTCCGGAATGGTGAATGCCCAGGTGTTGAGCAGCACGATCCGCCGCACGCGCTCGGGGTGCTGCACCGCCCAGGCCATGGCGATCGCCCCGCCCCAGTCATGCACGACCAGGTCGATCTCACGTTCGGGCTCGACCTCGTCGAGCCAATGCCCGAGATCGGCCACGCGGCTGGCCATGGTGTATTCGTATGCCGATTCGTGGGGCCGATCCGACAAGCCCATGCCAACGTGATCAACTGCCAGACAGCGATAGTCGTCCTTGAGCGCGGTAATCACATTGCGGTAGTAGAACGACCAGGTCGGATTGCCATGCACCATCACCACCGGCTGCCCGTCGACCGGCCCCTCGTCGACATAGTGCATTCGATGGCCGGCCGACTGGGTGTGGTAGCGGCTTCGGAAGGGAAAGAGTTTTTCGGGGACCAAGGGCATTCGATTGCCTATGTTGGCTGGTTCGCTAGTTGGCTGGTTAGCTCGTTATTGCCGGAACCAGCAAACTGGCGAACCAGATAACCAGCCAACGGTTTACCAAATAACTTCGACCATGCAGCAGTTCAGGCCCGAGCCGATCCCCATCAGGGCGATCTTGTCGCCGCGTTGAACGCGGTTCTCGTCGACGATCTTGCTCAACACCGTCGGAATCGAGGCCGGGCCGATATTGCCGAACTTCGGGAAGATCCGGTAGACACGCTCCGGCTCGACGCCAAAGGCCCGGATGAAGGCCTCGGTATGAACGCGTGAGACCTGGTGGATGACGACGTGATCGAGTTCGTTGGCGACCCAGCCGAGTACCTGGCGGGCCGTCAAATAGGTCGCGCCGGCGAGCTTCATGCCCTCGCGCAGCAGACTCTTTGTGTCGGTCCACATCTGGTGATTCCAGCCGCGGCAGAGATTGTTGAATTCGGTCGCAGCACGTGACACGCCACCCTTGTACTGATGGCCGTCGGGCTCGAGATCGCCGCGCGACATCACCATGGCAGCGGCCCCGCAGCCCAGGGTCAGGCTGGCGAATTCGCTCTTGAACTGCTTGCGGGTCACCTTGGGCTGGAGCAGGCGATTGATCGTGGTGTCATTGATTTCGCGACTGTTCTCCGCATTGACGATCAGGGCGTAGTCGATTTCACCCCTATCGAGCATGCGTGCGGCAATGTTCATGCCGTTGATAAAGGCCAGGCAGGCGTTGCCCACGTCGAAGCTTTCGCAGGTGTTGGGCAATTTGAGGTTGCCGTGTACCATGCAGGCGGTCGAGGGCTCGAGGAAGTCACGCGAGACCGAGGTGTTGATCAGAATGCCAACGCGATCGGGGTCGATATCGGCCCGGGCCAGGGCCTTGTTGGCTGCCAGGGTTGCTGCTTCGGAAGGCAGCACGCCTTCGTCCCAGAAGCGACGCTCCTCGATGCCGGCCAGATCGATCAGGGGATTGCCCCTCAGATGCAGCTTCCTGAAGGTCGGCTCGAGCCGATCACCGATTTCGGCACTGGTAACCGTGTGCGGGGCATCGACCGAAGCCACCGACTTGATGACAACATTGTCAAACAGCATTGATTTTTTTCCTGGCCCCGAATCGCGGGCGTTGAGCGAAGTTAACAGGCTATTATAGCGCGAATTGCCCAGCGGAGCCCAAAGCTGACTGAACACCGCCAAGTACCGGTCGCCGACCGCATCACCCGCGCCGCCACGGCCCTGCGCCAGGCCGAACAACCGCTGCACATTCTAGGTGTTCTGGCCTGGCCGCTGTCGGTGCGCGATGCTTTTCTGGCCGGCGGTGGCCGCAATCTGCCGAAGGTCGAGTATCCGGCCGTCGACACGGCGGCCGTCGACCGCGCCCTGCTCGAAGCTCGCCCGCTGATCGCGCAAAGCGGCCCTGCGCGGGATTGGCTCGAACGCATTGCCGATCGACTCGCCACCGCCAGCACCATGTTGAAGGCGCTCGGTCAGCCGGCTTTCTTCGACGCCTCGCGCGAGCTCTACGGCAGCCCGTCCGAGGCCCTGCCCGATTCCAGCGCCAGCCCGCTGCAGCTTGCACGCCGCCTGCGACGCATCATCAACGGTCTCAACCACCTCGACCTGGGAGCACCCGAAGACGCCAGCGCCACGGACCAGGACGTGGCCCGGCGCATGTCGGCGGCCGTACTACGCTTCTTCGGCGACGATGCACCGACGGTCGAGATCGTTGATCAGCTGTCGGCCAATGCCACCGCCGGCGCCGAACGCATCCGCATCCGCGCCGGGGCGAATTTCACCGATCGCGACGTCGATCAGCTGGTCCACCATGAGGCCGGTATTCACGTCGCCACCGCCCTCAATGGGCGCACCCAGACCGCGCTACCGATACTCGCCTCGAGCCATCCCGGCACCACACGAACCCAGGAAGGCCTCGCCGTCTTCGCAGAGTTCATCACCGGCTGCATGGACGTCGACCGGCTCAGTCGCCTGGCCGATCGCGTGCTGGCCATTCAGATGGCCGTCGATGGGGCGGATTTCATTGAGGTCTACCGGCATTTTCTCGAACAGGCCGAGCGGTCTGCCGGCCAATCCAGGTCACAGCCGACGACCGAACAAATTCAGCGTGAAGCCTTCGAACAGGCCCGACGGGTATTCCGCGGCGGCGTGTTGGAAGGCGGCGCCCCGTTCACCAAGGACGTGGTCTACCTCGACGGACTATTGAGAGTGCACGACTTCCTGCGTTCCCTGGTCGCCGCCGGTCGGGCCGATATCCTGCAGCTGTTGTTCTGCGGCAAGCTGTCGCTGGCCGACATTCCGGTGCTGTGCGAGCTGACCGAAATGGGCCTGCTGAAGGCCCCGAAATTCCTGCCGCCCTGGGCGGCCGATCGCCGCTTCCTGGTCAGCTACCTGGCCTATTCCGGATTTCTCGAACGTGTGCGCATGGGCCAGGTGCACGAACGCTACGCAGAAGTGCTGGCCAGTGCACCGGTGGCCCGCTTTTCCTGAACGCGTCTCAGCCGCGGCGACGGGGCAGCATACGCGTCATCAGCGAACGCAGAGCCAATGGCCGAATGGGCTTGTGCAGAAATTCGCAGCCGGCCTGGCGGGCCGCCTGGCGGACATCGGCCGCGTGATCGGCGCTGATCAGGATCGCTGCTGCCGCACAGCCGCGTTGGCGTAACGCATCGAGCAGTTCGAGCCCGGTGCGGCCGTCGTCGAGGTGATAGTCAACGACCAGCAAATGCGGGTCGAAATCAGCCAGCCCGGCCAGGGCCTGCTCGGTGTTACTTGCCACCCGCGCTTCAAAGCCCCAGCCCGAAAGCAGGGTGTCGAGCGATCCGAGCATGGCGGCCTCGTTATCGACAATCAGAACTCGGCCCGAAGCTGGCGATGAGGACTCGCGCGAATGCGGCCTGACCGCGTGCTTCGGCTCGGCTCTCGGCACCCGTACGCCAAAAAGGGTGCCGCTGCCCGGTCGGCTATCGAGTTCGATATCGTGACCGAGCAGCCGCGCCATGCGCTCGGCGATGGCCAGGCCCAGGCCCAGGCCTGGTGCGTGCTGACGCTCGCCCAGTCGACGAAACTCCTCGAAGATGACCGCCTGATCGTCTTTGCTGATACCGGGCCCGGTATCCCAGATGCCGATCAGCACCTCCTCGCCACGCCGGCGGCAGCCGATCAGCACCCGACCGCGACGCGTATAGCGCACGGCGTTGGACAGGAAATTCTGAAGGATGCGCCGCAGCAACTGCGGATCGGTCTCGACCCACAAACGGGTCTGGACACAGGCCAGGTCGAGCCCCCGCTCGCGCGCCAGCACGGAGAACTCGCCGCGCAGTTGTTCGAACAACTCTGCCAGCGGAAAACGGCTGCGCCTGGGCTCCATGCCGCCGGCATCGAGTCGGGAGATGTCCAGCAGTCCTTCGAGCAGATCTTCGGTGGCGGCCAGGGCGCCCGAGATCTGGGCCAGCGAGCGTTGCGTGCTGGTCTCGCGCACCCGCCCTGACAGCGCATGCGTCAGCAGTTGCGCGGCGTTGAGCGGCTGGACCAGGTCGTGGCTGACCGCGGCCAGGAAACGCGTCTTGGCTTCGCTCGCACGTTCGGCCTCGACTTTGGCCTGCTCGAGTTCGCGCGTGCGCTCGGCCACCCGCTGCTCCAGGGTTTCGTTGATGCGCCGGAGTTCATCCTCGGCATGACGGAAGTCGGTCACATCGGTAAAGGTGGCCACGAAACCACCGCCGGGCATCGGATTGCCGCGAATCTCGATGATGCGCCCGTCCCGCCAGGGCCGTTCGATACGATGGCGAGTACCCGCGCGCTTGTGGGCGATGCGGCGCTGGATCTTTCGCTCGATATCGCCGCTGCCCATCAGGCCCGATTCGGCATTGTGGCGCAGCAATTCGGAGACCGGCCGGCCTACACGGATCAGTTTCTCGGGATAGTCGAACAGGGCCAGGTAAGCACTGTTCCAGGCCACCAGGCGCATATCCTGGTCGACCACGCACACGCCCTGGCTCATGTTCTCGAGCGCGCCGGAGAGCACTTCGCGGCTGAAGCGGGCCTGTTCGGCCGCTTCGCCGACCAGGTCGGCCACGGTATCGAGCGGCGCCGGCGTGCGTCGGCGTGCGGCATCCAGCAGCAGCCGGGCCGAAGCCGAGCCCACCACGGCCGCCAGTTCGTGTTCCAGTCGGGCGGCCAGAATGCGCGCGTCGGCACGGTCGGCGAACAAAGCTTCGATTCGCTCCTCGGGCAGAAAACGCTCGGCCAGGCGATAGAGCATATCGGGACGCAGGGGATCGTCGGTGGCTTCCTCGGCGTGCGCACGACCATCCAGTTGCACGCCGATGCCGGTGACGAGCAAGTTGACCGCCAGGCTGGCGGCCACTGCCCGGGTCAGTGGTGACACCGCGTCGAGCCCGAACAGGTTTTCCGGTGCCAACCAGGTCAGGCCCAGCGGCCCGGTGCTCATCCAGTCGGCCTGCACGCCGAAGCCGGTCAGCAAGAGCGGCAGAAACAGCACGTAGGCCCAGACGAACACCCCCGAAACAATGCCGGCCAGGATTCCGCGGGCCGACAGGCCGGGTCGGTAGACCGCCAGCACCACCGCCGGCCCCAACTGCGCCAGGCCCGAGAACGACAGCGCACCGATATCAGCCAGTGCATCGGCCGCACCAATCGAGCGACTGTAGACATAGGCCAGCAGCAACACCACGACGATGCCAAGGCGACGCTGCTGGCGAACCGGAATGCCGAGTTCGCTCACCCGGCCCCAGTGGCGGTTGAGCAGGGCGGGTGTCAGCCAGTGGTTGCCGATCATGATCGACAGGGTCAGGCTGGCCAGGATAACCATCGAGGTGGCCGCACTCAGCCCGCCCAGAAACGCGAACAGGGCCAGGCCCCGATTGCCCTCGCCCAGCGGCAGCATCAGCACGTAGAGATCGGGCGGCACCGTCCCTTCGAGCAGGGCATTGCCGGCACGGGCCAGCGGCAGCACCGGCAGGCTGATCAGGATCAGGAAAATCGGAAACAGCCAGCGGGCAACGCGCAAGTGGCGTTCCTGCCGGCATTCCACCACGCCGATGTGAAACTGATGCGGAAGCGTGAACATGGCCAGCGCGCCCAGCAGCACCAGGGTGAGGAATGAATCCAGCCCTGAAAATGGTGGCGACGGCGCCTCACGGGCAAACTCGGCGGGAGAGGAAAACAGGCCGAACAGTACGAAGGCGCCAAGCGCCAGCATGGCGGTGAGCTTGAGCAGCGACTCGAAGCCGACCGCGAGCACCAGGCCGCGATTGTGTTCGGTTGCGGCCGCCCGCCGGGTCCCGAAGAGCATGGCGAACACGGCCATCAGCATGGCCACGTAGAAAGCCAGGTCCTGCCAGGCGGCCGAATCGCTTGCAATCGGCCGGCCGTGAATGGCCTCGAAGCTCATGGCCACGGCCTGCAGCTGCAGGGAAATGTAGGGCACGATGCCGAGCACCGCCACACCGGTGATGGCCGCGGCCAGCACCGACGACTTGCCGAAGCGATTGGCGATGAAGTCAGCGATGCTGGTGGCATTGGTCGCCTTGCTCAGCGCGACCAGGCGACGCAGAAAGGGAAAAAACACCACGAACAGCAGGATCGTGCCGACGAAAGTCGGCGGAATCGGCCAGCCCGATCGGGCGGCCTGGGTGGTCGTGCCGTAAAAGGTCCAGGCCGTGCAGTAGACCGCAAGGGACAGCGAATAGACCACCGGCCAGGCGGCGCGCCATCGCCCACTCGTTCGCTCCCCCAGCAAGGCGACGGCGAAAAGGACGCCAAGCCAGGCCAGACCAGCGGCAATGAGCACAAGGGTGGACACGATCAGAGGCGTTCTGTGCCGCTGTACATGGCGGTCAGTTTACGCAAAAAAAGGGGCCGAAACCGCCGCGCGGCTCCGACCCCGACAGGAGAGTCATGACCGACTCAGAAGTTGATGGTGCCGGTCAGCGTAATGGTGCGCGGCGGTGCGTAGAACGCATTCATCACGCCCTCCAGGCCCAGGGTGGAAGCGCTGCCGTCCGGCGTGGCGAACACATAGCCCGAAGTCTTGTACTGCTCGTCGCTCAGGTTGCGTCCGTGCAATCCGATCTGGTAACGGCCGTCCGCACGCTGCCACACCAGGTTCAGGTCGTAGAGTGAGTAGGCTTCCTGGTCGAGGAACTGCGACGGAATCTCGAACTGATGGGTCTTGCCGCGATAGGACCAGGCTCCGATTACCGAGAACAGGCCATCGTGACTGAACAGGGCCATGGGCACGTCGTAGCGTAGGTTCAGATGACCCGTCCAGTCCGGCGTGTTCTGGAACACCCGCTGATCCGAAACATCCTCGAGCGCGGTCGAGCCGGTCGCCGGATCGGTCACTGCGGCAATGAACTGGTCATAGTCAGCATCGATGTAACCCAGCGCGAGCATGGTGCTCAACTCATCGCCGGTAGTGGCCAGGTTACTGCCCAGCATTGCACTCAATTCGAGCTCGGCACCCTGAACGGTTGCAGCACCGGCATTCGTGGTGACGCCTGCAAAGGTATCGGAGATCCCGTCACCGGTGGTATCGACGCCGATCGAACCGGGCACCTGGATGTTGGTGTAGTCGCTGTGGAACAGCGCCACATTGGTACTAACCCGCCCGTCTGCGAAACTGGACTTGGCGCCAATTTCCCAGGTCTCGACTTCTTCAGGCTCGAACTTCATGAACTCGAAGACTTCATCCTCGGAGATCGTGCCGTCGCCATTGAAATCGGGTGTGGCCGTGGTCAGGCCACGCGGGTCGAAGCTGCCGCCCTTGAAACCCTGGCTCCACGACACGTAGAGGTTGTGGTCGCGGTTCGGCTTCCAGGCCAGGCTGGCGCGCGGCGTGAAATCGGTAAAGGTTTCCGAGCCATCGAAGTCCGAGGTGGTGGCGAGCACCACCGGGTCGCCGCCGAACCATGTGGATGCACCCAGCATGGTCTGGCGAAGCACGCGCGATGAGCGCTTGTCGCTGGTATAACGACCGCCCAGGGAAAGCTCCAGATCGGTCGCGAGGTCGAACCAGCCGCCCAGGTCAAAACTGGCGTCGGCGAAGACTGACCAGGTTTCGGTATCGACATCGCCCAGTGTGAAGGCGTTGAGGCCGGGTGCGCCGATCAGGTCACCGGTTTCGAACAAGCGCACGTCAAATGGCCCGAAGGCATTGGCATCCAGATAGTAGAAACCGGTCACACCGCTGACGATCTCACCCGTGAAGTTGAGCTGGAATTCCTGGCTGAACTGCTCGTTGTCATAGATCGTGGCCACGTCCAGATCGACTGGCGGCAAGGCGTCAAAATCGATCTGCTGAATGGTGTCGTCCTCGCGCCAGGCAGTGATCGACTTGAACAGCCAGTTGGGGTTGATGTCGTACTCCAACAGCAAGCTCAGACCCTGCTGTTCGGTTTCGTTCTCACCCTGCATGCCGCCACGAGAGTCGTAGACGTCATCGAGAACCGGGGCGCCCGAAAACAGCCCGGGGATCAGGCGATGTCCGCCGACCGGGTTGGAGTCATCCTTGTAGTAGTCCCCCGACAACCGCATGAACAGGCTGTCGGTCGGCGTCCATTCCATGCTGGCGCGAGCAGCCAACACATCCTTGTTGTAGTTGTCGGCACCGGTTGTCAGGTTCTTGCCGAAACCGTCGCGATTGAAGGTCGCCACGGCACCGCCGATGGCCAGGCTGTCGCCGATCGGCGTCTCGGCCTTGACCACCAGGTCGGCCTGGGAATAGCTGCCGACGCTGGCGCGAATGCTGGCCGATGGCTCATGGCCAAGACGCTTGGTCACGTACTTCACCGCCCCGCCGATCGTGTTGCGCCCGTAGAGCGTGCCCTGCGGTCCGCGCAGCACTTCGATGCGTTCAACGTCGTAGATGTCGAGCACGGCGGCCTGCGGCCGGTTCAGGTAGACATCGTCGATGTAAATACCGACACCGGCCTCGAACCCGGCCACGGGATCCTGTTGGCCGATACCGCGAATGAAGGCGGTCAGCGTATTGCTGGTGCCGCGCGAGATTTCCATGGTGGTGTTGGGCACGACCTGGTTGAGATAGGTGATGTCCTGTGCCCCGGCTTGTTCCAGGTTCTCGCCCGACAGGGCGGTCACGGAAAGCGGCACATCCTGCAGGCTCTCGGACCGTCGCCGAGCGGTGACCTCGATGCGCTCAAGTTCGGAAGCACCTTCCGTACGCTCTTCTTCGGCGGCATCGGACTCCTCGTCCTGTGCGTACACGCCGCTGGTCATCGCCAGGCCCATGACGATGGCGAGGCTCAATTTTGACAGCTTCAGCGAATTCATTTCTACTCCCTCTAATCGAAGACTTGGCTGGCGGATTGACGTCGCTCCGGCGATCCGGAAAGCGACCGGCACGCCATGCAGACTAGTCAAGCCCGTCCATGCTGTAACTTGTACCTTGGTACAGTTCCGCCGGATCGCCCCCCTTGCCACCATGGCCGCCGTATTCAAGCGGAACCGACTCCATGCTCAGCCTGATCGGCCTGCTCGGGGGACTCGCCCTGTTGATCGTACTCGTCATGCGCGGCATGAGCCTGTTCGTGGCCACGCCGCTGTGCGCGCTCATCGTCGCCCTGACCAGCAACATTGCCCTGCTGCCGCCGCTGGCCGTCGAGGGCCAGGCCAACCTGGTGACCCAGTACATGGACGGGTTTACCGGCTTTATCGCCTCATGGTTCTTCGTCTTTCTGCTGGGCTCATTGTTCGGCAAACTGATGGAGTCCTCCGGTGGTGCCGAGTCGGTCGCCCACTGGATCATCCGCCGCCTGGGCACGAAACAGGCCGCCCTGGCCGTGGTGCTGGCCTGTGCCGTGCTGACCTACGGCGGCGTGAGCCTGTTCGTGGTCGCCTTCTCGGTCTACCCGATGGCCCTGGCCCTGTTCCGCGATGCCGACCTGCCGCGGCGTTTCATCCCGGCAACCCTGGCCTTCGGCTCCGTGACCTTCACGATGACCTCGGCCGGCTCGCCGGAAATCCAGAACTGGATCCCGATCGAACACCTCGGCACCGGCCCCCTGGCGGCCTGGCAGGCCAGCCTGGTGGTCGCCATCTTCATGGCCACAACCGGCTATTTCTGGCTGCAGTGGATGCTCAAGCGGGCTGTCGAGCGCGGCGAGCGCTTTGAGCAACGCGAGGTCGATCCCGAAAGCGGCCGCGACGACTTGCCCAACCCGATCCTGGCCCTCGTTCCCCTGCTGCTCGTGCTGGGCTTTTCCTTCGCGCTGCACGACCAGCTCGGCATTTCCGCCCTGATCGTGGCCCTGCTGGCCGGATGCGTGGGTGCCGCCGCCATCAACCTGCGCCATCTGCATCAGCCGGGCCAGGCACTGACCGAAGGCGGCGTCGGCGCGCTGGTGGCCATCGGTAACACCGCCGCCGTGGTCGGTTTCGGCACGGTCGCCAAGGTATCGCCGGCCTTCGATGCCGCAGTGGTCTGGGTCACGGGCCTGCCCGGCAACGGCCTGATTAGCGCCGCCATCGCGGTTTCGGCGATCGCCGCCATGACCGGCTCGGCTTCCGGCGGCCAGGCCATTGCCCTGCCCATCCTCGGCCCGCATTACGTCGATGCCGGCGTCGATCCCGACCAGCTCCACCGCGTCGTTTCGATCTCCTCGGGTGCCCTCGACTCGCTGCCGCACAACGGTTACGTGGTCACCACCATCCGCGCCATCTGCAACGAAACCCACTCGGCCGCGTATCCGGCCATGGGCGCGCTGACGGTCCTGATCCCGGTCGCCGGCCTGATCCTCTGCCTGGGGCTGTTCGCGCTCGGACTGTGACGGGTCGTCAAAGCTTGTCGGGTTCACGCCAAGGCGCAAAGGCGCCAAGAACGCCAAGGACTGTAAGATCTTTGTGATTTAGCCTTCTTGGCGACCTTCGCGCCTTGGCGCCTTGGCGTGAGGCCCGAACCGCGGCCTACTGCACCGGCAAGGCCCTTGCGCTATCATGCCGGGTCGCTGCCGCGGCGGCACTCCGGATCAAACGCAGGGACTGACATCGTGAGCAATTCCGACAACTCGGCGGCCGAGGTCGCTTCGCGCAACTGGTTCACCCGCTTCCTGGACACGGTCGAGTGGCTCGGCAACCTGCTGCCCCACCCGGTCACGCTGTTCGCCCTGCTGGCCACGCTGATGGTTTTCCTGTCGGGGTTGTTCGGCGGGCTCGACGTCAGCGTCGAGGATCCGCGACCGGCGGTGGTGGAAACAGTCGAGGTCGCCGAACTCGATGCCACAGTCGAACGCACCCACTGCCCGGAAGGAGCGACCGGCGCGCCGCCTGACTGCGAAATCCGCGCCGTGAGCCTGCTCAACGCCGAAGGCCTGCGCAAGATCCTCGGCGGCCTGGTTTCGAACTTTGTCAATTTCGCCCCGCTCGGCGTGGTGCTGGTCGCCATGCTCGGCGTTGGCGTGGCCGAAAAATCGGGCCTGCTCTCGGCGCTGGTGCGCGGCATCGTGCTGTCGGCGCCGAAACACGTGGTCACCGTGGCCCTGGTGTTCGCCGGCGTGCTGTCGAATACCGCCTCGGAGATGGGCTATGTGGTACTGGTACCACTGGGCGGTGCGATATTCCTGGCGCTCGGGCGCCATCCCCTGGCCGGCATGGCCGCCGCCTTTGCCGGGGTCTCGGGCGGCTACAGTGCCAACCTGCTGCTCGGCACCATCGATCCGCTGCTGGCCGGCATCACCGAGGAGGCGGCGCAACTGATCGATCCGGCCTACGAGGTCTACGCCACCGCCAACTGGTTCTTCATGATCATCTCGACGTTCATGATTACCGCCATCGGTTCGCTGGTGACGATCTTCGTGGTCGAGCCTAAGCTGGGCACCTACGACGATTCGAACGCCGACCCATCGGTGCTCGACGACAGCCAGATGAAGCCGCTGACCGGCCGGGAGAACAAGGGCCTGATGGTCGCCGGCCTGGCCATGCTGGCAGTGGTGGGTCTGATTGCCCTGATGGTGGTACCCGAGGGCGGCGTACTACGCGATCCGGCGGCAGATGCCGGCAACTTCCTCGAGAGTTCGAAACCGTTCTTCCGCTCGGTGGTGGCCTGGATCTTCGTATTCTTCCTGGTCACCGGCTTCGCCTACGGTCGCGTCGTCGGCACAATGAAAAACGATCGCGACGTCATCGACGGCATGTCGTCGGCCATCTCCACGCTCGGGCTGTACGTGGTGCTGGTGTTCTTCGCCGCGCAGTTCGTGGCCTTTTTCGGCTGGTCCAATCTCGGGTTGATCCTGGCGGTGACCGGGGCCGATTTCCTGCAGGCCATCAATCTGACCGGCCCGATGGTTTTCGTGCTCTTCATCATTATGTGCGGCATCGTCAATCTGTCGCTGGGTTCGGCCTCGGCGCAGTGGGCGGTGACCGCGCCGATTTTCGTGCCGATGCTGATGTTCATCGGCTACTCGCCTGAAGTCATTCAGGCCGCTTATCGCATTGGTGACTCGACCACCAACATCATCACGCCGATGATGAGTTACTTCGGCCTGATCCTGGCCTGGGCGACTCGCTACGACAAGAAGTTCGGCATCGGCACCCTGATCGCGACCATGTTGCCCTACTCGATCTGCTTCTTCATTGGCTGGAGTCTGCTGTTCCTGCTGTGGGTGTTCGGACTGGGACTTCCCGTGGGCCCGGGCTCGCCGACCTACTACCCCGCCCCGTGAACACGCCCGAGCCGACCGAGCTTCGCTACGAACGTGGTCGGCGGGTGCTGGTGGTCGAGTTCGAGGACGGCGTTCATTTCGAGTTGCCGGCGTACTACCTGCGCACGCATTCGCCCTCGGCCGAGGTGCGCGGCCACGGCCTGTCGGAGCCGAAACTGCTGACCGGCAAGGAGGAAGTCGGCATCAAGGCCATTGCTCCGGTCGGCAGCTACGCCGTCCAGCTCATCTTCGACGACGGCCACGATTCCGGCATCTATTCATGGTCTTTCCTTTATGATCTGGGCAGGAACATGGACGCCAACCTGGCCCGCTACGCTGAACGCCTGGGCCGGGAAGAGCTTTGAATCGAACCGCAGATGAACGCAGATAAACGCAGATTTTTTGGAAAGATCCATGCACGGTTGGGTGGTGACCCCTGTCGGCTCCTCTTCACTCCTTCATTTATCACGTTGCTGACAAATTCTAGTCTGCGTTCATCCGCGTTCATCTGCGGTTCCCAATCCAATCGAGACCATTGCCCGTCATGACCGATTTCGGCTACCGCGAAGTATCGCCCGAGGAAAAGACGCAACTGGTCGGCCGCGTCTTCTCCTCGGTGGCAAAACGCTACGACCTGATGAACGACCTGATGAGCCTGGGTGTTCACCGGCTCTGGAAGCGGCACTTTGTGGCGACCTGTGGCATCCGCACGGGTCAGAACTTGCTTGACCTGGCCGGCGGAACCGGCGATATCGCCCGCCTGGCGCGCGAGCGCGGTGCCGAGGTCGTAGTGGCCGACATCAACCGCGAGATGCTCGCCACCGGCCGCTCGCGCATGGACGCCGTCGGGCTCGTCCAGGGGCTGGAATGGCTGCAGGTCAATGCCGAAGCCCTGCCCTTCGCCTCCAACCACTTTGATCATCTCACCATTGCCTTCGGCCTGCGCAACGTAACCTGGCGTGACAAGGCCCTGGCCGAGATGTACCGTGTTCTCAAGCCCGGCGGCCGGGTGCACATCCTGGAGTTTTCGAAGGTCGGGCTGCCGGCGCTGGCAAAGGTCTACGACACCTGGTCCTTCCAGGTACTGCCGAGGCTGGGCCAAGGCATTGCCGGTGACGGCGAAAGCTACCAGTACCTGGCCGAGTCGATCCGACGCTTCCCCGACCAGCCCGCGCTGGCCGAGCAGATGCGCGAGGCCGGTTTCGAGCGGGTGAGCTGGTCCAATCTTTCCGGCGGCATCTGTGCCATCCACCGGGGGGCCAAGGTTTGACGCGTTACCTGACACCGCTGCCGGGTATGCTCGCCGTCGGCGTCGAGCAGGCCATCGCGCGGGCCGTTGCGCTCGACGACCGGGCGAGTCAGCACCTTGTTCCGCTCACCGGCAAGCTGGTCCGGCTGGAACTCAAGGGCCTCGCCATCGACCTGTATTTCCAGGGGCGTGAAGATGCGCTGGGGGTGAGCGCCGAGGACGACTCACCCCCGGATGCCACCATCAGCGGCACGCCGATCGCCCTGCTCGCCATGGCCGTGCCCGACTGGCGCGCGCCCGGCAGCGGCGTTCGAATCGAGGGGGATGCCGGTACCGCCCAGCACTTCGAAAAGCTGCTCAAGCGGCTCGACCCCGACTGGGAGGCGATGTTCGTCGAGCAGTTCGGCCCGGTTGTCGGCCACCAGCTCTGGCGTCTGCTCGGCGAGGCACGCGCTGGCGCCCGACACGTATCGAATACGGCCGCAGATCAGACCGCCCGCTTCCTGCGCGAGGAATCCGGCCTGCTGGTCACGCGCGAGGCAGTCGAAGACTTCGTGCACGACGTCGACGAGCTACGCGAAGCCGTCGACCGCCTGGAGAAACGCATTCAGCGCGGAAGACCGGCATGATCGCGCGCGGCATTCGGTTGACAAGTATCGCGCTAACCCTGGCACGCTACCGCCTGGACGAACTGCTTGTGGCGCTGCCGCCGCTGAAGTTCGCCCGCTTTGTGCGCCTGCTGCCCTGGGGCCGTCGCCGGGTGCGCGAGCTGCCGCGAGGAAGGCGATTACGCCTGGCGCTGCAAGAACTCGGGCCGATCTACGTCAAGTTCGGCCAGATCCTGTCGACCCGCCGCGACCTGCTGCCCGAGGACATGGCCGAGGAACTGGCCGGCCTGCAGGACGACGTCCCGCCCTTCCCGGCCGAGCAGGCCCGGGCCATCATCGAGCATCAGCTGGGCGAATCGATCGATGCGCTGTTCGAAGCGTTCGAGGATGTCCCCCTGGCCTCGGCCTCGATCGCCCAGGTGCACGGTGCACAGCTCAAGTCCGGCGAACAGGTGGTCGTCAAGGTGGTCCGGCCGGGCATCGAGCGACAGATCAACCGCGATCTCGAACTGCTGCGCGCGCTGGCACGGCTTGCCCGCCGTTATCACCCGGAGGGCGATCGAATCCGGCCCGATGATCTCGTCGAAGAGTTCCGGCGTGTCATCTTGCGCGAACTGGACATGAAGGCCGAGGCGGCCAATGCCTCGCTGCTCAGGCGCAACTTCGAGGGCTCCAGCGACCTTTATATACCGCAGATCCACTGGCAGCTGACGGCCGCGCGCGTGCTGGTAATGGAGCGCGTCGAAGGCGTGCCGGTCAAGGATATCGACGAACTCAAGCGCCGCGGCGTCAACCTCGAACGACTGGCTCGACGCGGCATTCGCGTGTTCTACGGCCAGGTGTTTCGTGACAACCTGTTCCACGCCGACATGCATCCGGGCAATCTGCTGATCGACACGTCCAATCCGGAAGATCCGACCTGGATCGCGCTGGATTTCGGCATCGTCGAAAGCCTCACGCCCGAGGACCTCTACTACATCGGCGAAAACTTCCTGGCCATCTTCAATCGCGACTACCGGCGCGTCGCCGAACTGCATGTCGAGGCCGGCTGGGTTCCGGCGGATACACGCATCGACGAACTGACAGCCGCGATACGGACCGTGGGCGAACCGAACTTCACCCGGCCGCTGGAGGAAGTCTCCTTCGCCGAAATGGTGATCGCGCTGTTTTCCGTGGCACGACAGTTCAAGCTCACCCTGCAGCCGCAGCTGATCATGCTGCAGAAGACCCTGCTCAACATCGAAGGCATGGGCCGTGAACTCTACCCCCGGCTCAACATCTGGGAAGTCGCCAAACCGGAGCTGGAAGCGATTTTCGCCGAGCGCTACGGCCTGCCGCGCACGGCCCGCCGCCTGGCACGCCAGCTGCCGGGCTGGCTGGCCCGGTCACCCGAACTGCCGGGGCTGGTGCATGACTACCTCAAGATGGCCGGCTCGGGCCGACTGCGAACCCGCATTGATTCCGACGATCTCGAAAAGCTGGCCGCTGAGCTGGGTCGCCACAACCGCCGCCTGCCCGGCGCCGTCTTCGCCACCGGCCTGATCATTGCCGGCGCCGTGCTGGCCGGCTACCAGGTCGCCCCCTTGTGGCAGGGCCATTCCCTGCCGGCCGGCATCGCCGTGCTGGCAGGAATAATCCTGGGCTGGCGCACTTGGCGCTGAAAGGGAGTTAATGCAACCGCAGATTGACGCAGATTTGAAATTAAGGTCAACCCGATCACCGGTCGGCGATAGCAATCAACTTCAAACTGTGTCTCTCTGTGCAATCCGAGGATCGTTCATTCATCTGCGTAAATCTGCGTAATCTGCGGTTCCATAAAACGCCCTGATCAGGATCCCGCAAACGCCCGATAGTCATCCAGAGCATCGGCCAGGCCGGCATCGTAGAAGCGCTTACCGTGTTCGGGTGTGGCGAGATGCGGTTCCGAGCCGATGCGGCCATCCGGGAAATGCTTTCTGTAGTCGATCGCGTCGCGGATCGGTCCGTTCGGCGCACGCACCGGGTCGAGCCCGTCACGCCGCTCGGCCTCGGGGTGGGCATACCAGGTGAGGGAGATTTCGGAGGCGGTGGCGTGGCTGCCGTCGGCCTCGCCGTAGAGCTCGCGCGACAGCGCCGTCACGCGCGGCCCTGCAAACCAGTTGCCGAGTTTCATCGCCAGTCCCGATTCCTGCCCTGACAGGCTGGCTTCCGCCCAGACTTCGGCAAAAGCCGCGTTGACCGTGGCGATATTGCCGCCGTGGCCGTTGAGAAAGTAGAAATGGGTGAAACCCTGTCCGGCCAGCGATGTGATCACGTCGCGCACTACCGCCAGAAGCGTCGAAGGCCGCAAGGTGATCGAACCGGGAAAGCCGAGATGGTGCTGGGCCATGCCGATACTCAGCGTCGGCGCAACCAGCAAGCCGGACTCGGCCATGCCGGTGGCGATCGTCTCGGGGCAGATGGCGTCGGTACCGATCAATCCGGTGGGCCCGTGCTGTTCGGTCGATCCAATGGGAATCACGATGCCGGTCGATCGTTCGAGATAGGCCGCGACTTCCGGCCAGGTTGCTTGCTGAAGAAACATGTTCGACTCCTTGAATTAATCGTTCCGGCAGTCGGGGCTGATGCGACGAACCCGCGGCGTGACCGGTTGCTGCCCGGCCGCCAGGTGCCCGATCAGGTCGTCGGGCAGCGACAAACCGGTCAAAGCCATATCTTCCGAGCCGTCCCAATCCGCGGGCAGATGACGAATCGCCGGCGGTTGCCAGTCCAGAACCATATCACCCAGACAACCGGCCAGGCCGCAACCGCGGGCCTTCACCAGGGACTCGCGTGCGGTCCACTGCTTCAGGAACTGGCGTGACCTGAACGGCTCGTCCAGCCCGACAATCCAGTCGGCCTCCGCGCTCGAGAGAAATCGTCGGGCCAGCAGCGGCGCACGCGGCAGGCGGCGCTGGGTTTCGATGTCAATGCCGACTGCATTGCGTTCGGCCACGGCCACCGCCAGCCAGTCGCCCGAGTGCGAGACATTGAAGCACAGCGGACTGTTGGCGTGTTCACCGGCCAGCATGGGCTTACCGCGCTCACTGCGGACGAGTTCGATCGACTTGCCCGGACAGCCCAGGTAGGCAGCCAGCAGCAGGCGCAGGAAGAACTGTTGTTGAACGCGTTGGCGCAGGACCTGCTCGCGGCGGCTCCGGCCCGGCGGTCCGGCGTCCAGCGGCATCTCGGTCAGCCGTGCCAGCCACACGTCCACCTCGCCGGGCGCGGGCATGGACCGCGGTCGAATGGGCAGCTGTACGATCTCGATGGTCAAGACTGAAGGCCGAAGGCGCGAATACCAGCCACGCCAAATCCACCATGCTCGCGGGCGAGTGGCAGATCTGCGGGTGTCACGCCACCGAGGGCAAAGACAGGCAGCGGTGAGCATCGGCACAGACACCCAAAGCCGTCCCAGCCGAGCGTGTCGGCTCCGGGGTGACTGGCCGTGGGCTGGACCGGCGAGACGGTCACGAAATCCAGTGCCAGTTCGCCCGCCCGCGCAAGGGCGGCCTCGTCATGACAGGAGGCCGCGACCAGAAATTCGCCGGAAAGCGGGCGCGCCGGCAGACGATTCAATCGGGCAGCGTCCAGGTGGACGCCGTCGGCACCCACCTCTGCGGCCAGTTCCGGAGGTCCATTGAGCAGCCAGCGCGCATCGGCTTCGGCCATCAGGCGTCCGAACTCGCGTCCGAGCCCGGCCAGCGCCGTCTCGTCGAGCGACTTTGCACGCAGCTGGAACAGGCGAATGCCCCGCCCGAGTGCGGCGCGGGCCCAGTCCAGCAGGCTTTCGCGACCCTCCGATTCGCGCGGATCGGGCGTGATGGCGTAGCGGTCATCAATGGTGAAAGCGCGCACGATGGGCCGGTCGGCTGCCGGCATCGGCAAGCTGTGCATCTCGGTATTCGTCACCCACTTGAGCGACTGGCCCTCGCAGCCGTGCGGCCGGCCATGCCAGCCATCGACGGTGTAGAGCTGCAATCGAACTACGATCTCGGGATAGGCATGCGTCAGGGTCAGCCAGGGCGAAACCGATTCCACGCGAATGCCGAGCTCCTCGGCCAGCTCCCGCGCCAACGCTGCCGGGGCCGATTCGCCGGGCTCGCGCTTGCCCCCCGGAAACTCCCAGGTCCCGGCCAGGTGCTTGCCGGCCGGACGCTGCGCCAACAGGATCCGCCCCTCGGCATCGCGCAGCACGCCGGCAACAACCTGAACTCGCTCGCTCGAACGTGCCGGAGCGGGCGTCACGACTTTCGCCCTAACCCAATTGACCGTGGCACTGCTTGTATTTCTTGCCCGAACCACAGGGGCAGGGTTCATTGCGGCCGATCTTGCGGCCTTCTCGCACGAACGTATCGGGCTTCTCAGCCGCCCCTGCGCCCTGCCCGGCAGCCGCCTGGCCAGCGTCGGTGGCCGACTGCGCCTCGGCATGCTGGAACTGCATGGGCGCCTCGCGCCGGCGCTGCTGGTCGACGGCCTGGACGTCTTCCTCGTCGCGAACACGTACCCGCGCCAGGCCCTTCATCACCTCGTGCTTCATGTTATCGAGCATTTCGGTGAACATCTCGAAGCCTTCGCGCTTGTACTCCTGCTGCGGCTTTTTCTGCGCGAAGCTTCGCAAGCCCACGCTACGGCGCAGGAAATCCATGCTGGCCAGGTGTTCCTTCCAGTGCTGATCGAGTACCGACAGCATCAGCGCCTTCTCGAACTGGCGCATCACCGACGAGCCGGTCATTCCTTCCTTGGCCTGGTAGTGCGACTCGACCGCCTGCATGACCTTTTCACGCAGCCCGGCCTCGTCGAGCGTCTCGTCTTCCTCGAGCCATCGGCGCACCGGCACCTCGATGCCGAATTCGCCGTCCAGTGCCTTTTCCAGGCCTTCCGGATCCCACATCTCGTCGACCGAACCCGGCGGGATGAACTGGCTGATCAGTCGATCGAAGACTTCCTCGCGAATCGCGTCGATGGTGTCCTTGATATCGTCGGCTTCCATCAGCTCGTTGCGCTGGGAATAAATGACGCGGCGCTGATCGTTCGCCACGTCGTCGTATTCGAGCAAGTGCTTGCGCATATCGAAGTTGTGCGCCTCGACCTTGCGCTGGGCGTTCTCGATCGCCCGGTTGACCCAGGGATGTTCGATCGCCTCGCCTTCCTGCATACCGAGCTTCTGCATCATGTTGCCCATCCGCTCGGAGGCAAAAATCCGCATCAGGTTGTCTTCCAGCGACAGGTAAAAGCGGCTCGAACCGGGGTCGCCCTGACGGCCCGAACGTCCGCGTAGCTGGTTGTCGATGCGGCGCGATTCGTGTCGTTCGGTACCGACGATGTGCAGACCGCCGGCTTCCAGCACCTGGTCGTGGCGCTTCTGCCAGTCCGCCTTGGCCGCGCTGCGTTCTTCCGCGCTGGCGTCCTCGCCCAGGTCGCGCAGTTCAGCGTCCAGATTACCGCCGAGCACGATGTCGGTACCGCGGCCAGCCATGTTGGTGGCGATGGTGACCGCTCCCGGTTGACCGGCCTGTTCGATGATGTGCGCCTCGCGCTCATGCTGCTTGGCGTTGAGCACCTCGTGCTTGATCCCGGCCTTCTTGAGTTCTTTCGAGATCAGCTCGGAGTTCTCGATCGAGGTCGTACCCACCAGCACCGGCTGCCCCTTGGCCACCCGCTCCTTGATGTCTTCCACAATGGCGTCGAACTTTTCCTGCTTGGTGAGGAAGACCAGGTCGGCCTGGTCTTCCCGGACCATGGGCTTGTGGGTTGGAATGACCACCACTTCCAGGCCGTAGATCGACTGTAACTCGTAAGCCTCGGTATCGGCCGTGCCGGTCATGCCGGAGAGCTTGTCGTAGAGCCGGAAATAGTTCTGGAATGTGATCGAGGCCAGGGTCTGGTTCTCGCGCTGGATCGGCACGCCCTCCTTGGCTTCGATGGCCTGGTGCAGACCCTCGGACCAGCGCCGCCCGGACAGCGTGCGCCCGGTGAATTCGTCAACGATAACCACTTCGCCGTCGCGCACGATGTAGTCGACGTCCTTGTTGAACAGGTGGTGCGCCCGGAGCGCTGCATTGAGCGTGTGCATCAGGCTCAAGTTGGCCGAATCGTACAGACTGGCGCCGGAGTCAATCATGCCGGCCTCGGCCAGCAGCCCTTCGACCTTGGCCATGCCGTCTTCCGTCAGGTATACCTGCTTGGTCTTCTCGTCGAGCGAAAAATCGCCGGGCCCGTCCTCTTCCTGCTGCGGTTCGAGGTGCGGGACGATGCGGTTCATTCGGACATAGATGTCCGGGCCCTCGTCGGTGGGTCCGGAGATGATCAAGGGTGTGCGGGCCTCGTCGATCAGGATCGAGTCGACTTCGTCGACGATGGCAAAATGCCGGCCGCGCTGCACGCGCTGCTCGAGCGAGAAGGCCATATTGTCGCGCAGGTAGTCGAAACCAAACTCATTATTGGTGCCGTAGGTAACGTCGGCCCGATAGGCGTCGCGCTTGTCGTCCGGCTTCATCCCGGGGACCGAAACACCCACGCTCAACCCCAGCGCTGAATAGATCGGACCCATCCAGTCGGCATCGCGGCGAGCCAGGTAATCGTTCACCGTCACCACGTGCACGCCCTTATCCGGGATGGCATTGAGATACACCGCCAGAGTGGCGACCAGGGTCTTCCCCTCGCCGGTCTTCATTTCGGCGATCTTGCCCTGATGGAGGACCATGCCGCCGATGAGCTGAACGTCGAAGTGACGCATGCCCAGGGTGCGTACCGAAGCCTCGCGCACGGCAGCGAAGGCTTCGGGGAGCAGTTGGTCGAGCGTCTCGCCGTTGGTGTGGCGCTCGCGAAACTCCTCGGTCTTCGCCTTGAGTTCGGCGTCGCTGAAGTTTTGAAACTCCGACTCGAGCGCGTTGATCGCCTCGACGTCCTTGTAGAGGGCCTTGACCAGCCGTTCGTTGCGGCTACCCACCACCTTGGTGATCAGGGATTTAAGCATTTGGGGTCCGTTGGTCGAAATGAAACGAATTCGGAAATGTTTTACTTGGGGTCAGCACCGGAACGGTGCAAGCACAGCCTGCCATTGTAGCGTTTGGCGGGGTTAAACTACAGGTGTTTACAAGCATCGGAGCAACACCCCCTTGAGACAGCGCCGCGCCGAGCGCGATATCGAGCAGATCTCCGAGGGAGACGGCGGTCTCGGCCGCCTGCTGGCCACGGCGCGCGCGCTCGAGCGGCTCGATGCGCACCTGCAATCGACCCTGCCGGCCCGGCTACGCGGCCAGGTCCGACTGGCCTGTATCGAGGACAAGACCCTGGTGCTGGCCGCCAGCAGCCCCGCCTGGGCCAGCCGGGCGCGGCTCCTGGCCGACGATATGCTCAGGGAGGCGAACCGTCAGCTCGACAAACCGCTGAGCTCGACGCGGGTGATTGTGGTACCGAAGATTGGTTAGCTGGTTGGCTGGTTAGCGGGTTGGCTTGTTCAGACGGCTTGCGCCGGCTGCACATACGAAATCGGCGCGGGCTCGTCGTCCTCGAAGGTGACCTCTTCCCAGGCTTCCTGATCGGCCAGCATGGTTCTGACGAGCTGGTTGTTGAGCTCGTGACCGGACTTGTGACCGAAGAAGGCACCGATCGGGTTGCGGCCCATCATGTAGAGGTCGCCGATGGCGTCCAGCACCTTGTGCTTGACGAACTCGTCCTCGTAGCGCAGGCCGTTTTCGTTGAGCACTCGATAGTCGTCGAGCACCACGGCGTTGTCGAGACTGCCGCCGAGCACGAGATTGCGCTGGCGCAGGTATTCGATATCGCGCATGAAACCGAAGGTGCGCGCACGCGCCACTTCCTTGAGATAGGAGGTGGTCGAAAAATCGATGTCAGCTTCGCAGGAGTGCGAGCGGATGACCGGGTGGTCGAACTCGATAGTGAAATTGACCCGGAAGCCCTCGTGCGGCTCGAATCGGGCCCAGCGATCCTGGTCGCGCACCTCGATGGTCTTCTTGATGCGCAAAAAGCGCTTGGGTGCATTCTGCTCGGCAATGCCGGCCGACTGAACCAGGAAGGCGAAGGGCCCTGCGCTGCCGTCCATGATCGGCACTTCGGCAGCGCTGAGGTCGACGTAGAGGTTGTCGATCCCCAGACCGGCCAGCGCCGACATCAGGTGCTCGACGGTGGCCACGCGCACGCCGTCGTCATTGACCATGGTGGTCGAAAGGGCGGTGTCACGAACCATATGCGGCTCGGCCTTGACCTCGACAATCGGATCGAGGTCGACGCGGCGAAACACGATGCCGCAATTGGCCGGCGCCGGACGCAGGGTCATCAGGACCTTGTCACCGGAGTGCAGGCCCACCCCGGTGGCGCGAATGACGTTCTTGAGTGTTCTTTGTCGAATCAACTTACGTGCCCGGATGCTGGTAGACGCTGCGGAGAATAGCACAGGTAAACGTGGCGAAAAAGCAATTTTTCGTGAAATTCACCACACATGTTGCCAAAAAGCCACACCACGCGTCGTTTTTCCGTCACATTGGCGCCGAACGGGCTTCCGTGGCGAGTCGGAAGCCCGTGCCGGCACCCCGGCAGACGCTCGTGCATCCAGCCGGTTCGCGTGGCGGGATCAGTCCGCCTGATTGCGCAGGAAGGCCGGAATGTCGAGGTAATCCAGCTCCTTCTGCTCTCCGAACAGCTTGCGGCTTTCACCTCGATCGGCCTCTTCCCGCTGCCCGGTGTGCGACCGCCCCGGCTCATCATCGTCGGTGGCCGTGAAAGCCGGGCGATTGTCGGTGCCGGTTCGCACGACCTTCATCGGCCGCTCTTCGCGCTTTGGGCGCTGCGACCCCAGGCCGGTAGCGACCACGGTGACACGCAGCTCGTCGTTCATGTCCGGGTCGATGACCGTGCCGATAACGACCGTGGCGTCCTCGCTGGCCAGGTCGGCGACCGTGGTGCCGACTTCCTCGAACTCCTTCATGCTCAGGTTCATGCCGGCGGTGACGTTGACCAGGATGCCGCAGGCACCATTGAGGTCGACATCCTCGAGCAGCGGCGAACCGATGGCCGACTGCGCTGCCATCAGGGCGCGGTCCTCACCCTTGGCGGTACCCGAACCCATCATGGCCATGCCCATCTCGCTCATGACCGTACGCACGTCGGCAAAGTCGACATTGATCAGGCCGGGGCGGGTGATCAGCTCGGCAATGCCCTGAACGGCGCCGGACAGCACCTGGTTGGCCGATTTGAAGGCATCGAGTAGCGTGATCTCCGAGCCCAGCACGCTCAGCAGCTTGCCGTTGGGGATGGTAATCAGCGAGTCGACGTGATGCGCCAGCTCGTCGATGCCCTGCTTGGCCACCGCGCTGCGACGCTGGCCCTCGAACGGAAACGGCCGGGTGACCACGGCCACGGTGAGAATACCCATCTCCTTGGCCGTTTGCGCCACTACCGGGGCTGCCCCGGTGCCAGTGCCACCGCCCATTCCGGCGGTGATGAACACCATGTCGCAGCCGTCGAGCATCTCGCAGATGCGATCGCGGTCTTCCAACGCCGACTGGCGTCCCACTTCGGGGTTGGCGCCAGCGCCCAGGCCCTTGGTCACGCCCGCGCCGATCTGCAACGTGGTCTTGCCGGCAAAATTCCTCAGCGCCTGCGAATCGGTGTTGACGCAGATGAACTCCACGCCCTCGATTGCAGACTCCACCATCTGGCTGACAGCGTTACCGCCGCCGCCACCAATACCCACGACCTTGATGGTCGCTCCGGGTGTGTAATTTTCGATCAATTCAAAAGGCATATCGATGACTCCTTTCGCTCGCCATTACGATCAACAAAATGTCCGGTCTTTCCGGACGCTCTTTCCAAAGGGATGGCGGCACGCGCCTTCTTGATGGGCGCTTTGTGCCGCTCCCGTGCCTTGCCCGAGGTACACCGCTTTAGGCGTTACGGGCAAACTCATCTTCAAAACTCTCCCTGGAACCAGTTTCTGATGCGGTTCCACAAGCTCTCGCCGCCGCGGGCCAATCCGGTCCGTCGCGGCGTATCCATGCGACTGCCGTAGATCAGCAGGCCCACGCCGGTGGCGTGAATCTGGTTATTGACCACTTCCGACAGCCCGGTCACATGCTGCGGCGCACCCAGGCGCACCGGCATGTGCAGAATCTCTTCGGCGAGTTCGACCACGCCTTCCATCTTCGAACCGCCACCAGTCAGCACCAGCCCGGCCGGAATCATGGACTCGAAACCGGACTGCCTGAGCTGCTTCTGGACGTGGTGGAACAACTCGCGATAGCGCGCCTCGACCACCTGGGCCAGGGTCTGGCGCTCGAGCCGCCGGGGCGGCCGGTCGCCCACGCTCGGCACCTGGATGGTCTCGTCGGTACTGGCCATCTGTTCGAGCGCGCAGGCGTACTTGATCTTGATTTCCTCCGCATGCACCGTCGGGGTGCGCAGTGCAACGGCAATGTCGTTGGTCACGAGATCGCCGGCAATCGGGATGCAGGCGGTGTAGCGGATCGCGCCCTCGGTGAACACGGCGATGTCGGTCGTGCCGGCACCGATGTCGATCAGGCCAATGCCCAGATCCTTCTCGTCCTCGCTCAAAACCGCGTAGCTGGAGGCCAGTTGCTGCAGGATCAGGTCGTCGACCTGCAGGCCGCAGCGGGCAACGCACTTGGTCACGTTCTGCACCGCGCTGACCGCGGCGGTGACGAGATGCACGCGTGCTTCCAGCCGCACGCCCGACATGCCGACCGGCTGGCGGATGCCGTCGGTCGAGTCGATGACGTACTCCTGCGGCAGCACGTGCAGGATGCGCTGGTCGGCCGGGATCGCGACGGCACGGGCCGATTCCAGCACCCGCTCGACGTCGCCGTCGGTGACTTCCTTGTCGCGGATGGCCACCGCACCGTGCGAATTGAGCGAACTGATGTGGCTGCCGGCAATGCCGGCAAACACCGAGTGAATCTGGCAGTCGGCCATCAGCTCGGCTTCCTCGATCGCACGCTGGATCGATTGCTCGGTCGACTCGATATCGACCACCACACCACGCTTGAGTCCACGCGACGGGTGCGAGCCCAGGCCGACCACCTCGACTTCCCCGTCGGCCTGCACTTCGCCGACGATGGCGACGATCTTGCTGGTACCGATGTCCAACCCGACCACCAGTGACTTGTCCGGCCGTTTAGCCATGACGTGATTCTTCTCCCTGTTCCTGTTCCGGTTGTGGTTCCTGTTCCGGCTGCATCCAGCGCACCGCCAGGCCATTGGTGTAGCGCATGTCGACAGCCTCGATCGGGCGCTCGAGCCGGGCCAGCGCTCGCTGAACGCGCACGAAGCGATCGAGTCGCTGACCGACCTGCTCGCGACCCAGCACGAGCAAGACGCCGTTGTCCATTCGCAGGCGCCAGGCACCGCGCTCATCGACCGCCAGCGTGGCAATGTCGTGCCCGACGCTACCGAGTTCGCGACGCATGCGTTGCCACTGCTCGAGCACTTCATGGCGCCGCGAATCCGGACCGCTTAGCCGTGCCAGGCCCTGCATGCCTTCGCTGCCGCCGACGCTGAAAACCTCGCCGCGATCGCTGAACAGCCCATCCTCGTTCCAGCGCGCCACCGGCCGGTGCTCCTCGACATCGATCCGCAGCGCATCAGGCCAGTGCCGACTCACTTCAGCGCGCGCCACCCAGGGCAGCGCCTCGACGCGATCACGCACGAGCTCGAGGTCGACAGCGAAAAAGCCGCTGTCGGCCGGTCCGGCGACCGCGGCGCGGATCTGGCTGCCGCTGGTGCGCTCGAGATCACCGGCCACGTCCAGCCAGAGAATCGGCCATTGCTCCGACCCGATCAGGCCCGAGCGCAGCCACAGCGCCAGCAGCGCGGCGATGCCGACCAGCAGCGCGGTCGCCAGCCAGGCCGGCCGGATCACGCGTTCAGGCTCGTTTCCAGAATCCGCCATACCAGTTCCTCAAAATCGATGCCGGCGGCCTGGGCCGCCATCGGCATCAATGAGTGATCAGTCATTCCCGGCGTGGTATTCACTTCCAACAGCCAGGGCTTGTCGTCCTCATCAACCATCAGGTCGACGCGTCCCCAGCCGGAGGTGCCGAGAACACGAAAGGCGTGCATGCACAATTCGGCCAGGCTCGCCTCGGACGCCTCGTCCAGGCCGCAGGGGCACAGGTAGTGGGTGTCGCCGGACTCGTACTTGGCCTCGTAATCGTAGAATTCGCGCGGCGTCTCCAGCCGGATCAGCGGCAGCACGCGCTCGCCGAGAATCGCCGCGGTGTACTCCCGGCCACGGATCATCCGTTCGACCAGAACGGTCTCGTCATGGGCCAGGGCCTTTTCGAGTGCAGGGCGGAGTTGGTCGGCTCCGGTCACACGACTCATACCCAGGCTCGAACCCTCGCGCGCCGGCTTGACGAACATCGGTGGCGCCATGTGCTCGACGATGGCCTCCGCATCATCGACGCGGTGCGCCACCGCCCACGGCGGCGTCGGCAGGTCGCAGGCGGTCCAGATGCGCTTGCTCTGCAGCTTGTCCATGCTCAGTGCCGACGCCAGCACCCCGGAACCCGTGATCGGAACTCCGTAGATGCGAAGGGCGCCCTGCAGGGTGCCGTCCTCGCCACCACGACCGTGCAGCAGGTTGAACACCCGGTCGTAATGACCGGTCGCGACCTGCTCGAGCAGGCGCCGCGGACCGTCAACCACGCTGTGCTGCACGCCCAGTTTCTCGAGCGCCGCTGCAATGGCTCGACCACCGCGCAGCGAGACTTCACGCTCGCCGCTGTCGCCGCCGATCACCAGGGCCACCTGGCCGAACTTGCGTGGGTCACCCAGGCTCATGCCGCCTCCTCTGCATAGCGTTCGCGCAGCAGCGCGCCGAGCCGGCCGACATCCCCGGCTCCCATGACCAACAGCAGGTCCTCGTCCTCGACGACCTCGGGCAATACATCCACCGCCTCGGCCACCGCGCCGATACGGCGAACCGGCACGTCGCTGCGACGCCCGACCGCGCGTGCCAGGGTATCGGCATCGATACCGGCCAGCGGCGCTTCGCCGGCGGGGTAGATGTCGGCCAGCACCAGTACGTCGGCTGAGGACAGCACGCGTGCGAAATCGTCGAACTGATCGCGCGTGCGAGTGAAGCGATGCGGCTGAAAGACCAGCACCAGGCGACGCTCGGGCCAGCCCTCGCGGGCGGCCTGAATGACTGCTTCGAGCTCGGTCGGATGATGGCCATAATCTTCGAAGGCCAGCACGCGCGAGCCGCCCGCCCGCAAGTCGCCGATCTCGGCGAAGCGCCGGCCGATACCGCCGAAACCGTTGAGCCCGCGCACGATGGTCTCGCCGGCAATTCCGATCTCGCAGGCCACGGCCGCTGCGCCCAGGGCATTGAGCACGTTGTGCCGGCCCGGCTGGGCCAGGGCCACCGGGCGCGGTGTCTCATCGCCGGGCAGCCACAGGTCGAAATGCATCAGCCGGCCGGTCTGGCGCAGGCCGGTGGCACGCACGTCAGCGGTTTCGTCGAGACCGTAAGTCACCACGGCGCGACCGATGTCGGGCACCAGTTCGGCGACGTGGGCATCGTCGATGCAAACCACCGCGACGCCGAAGAACGGCAGATGGTGCAGGAATTCCAGGAAAGCGCGCTGGAGCTGGTTGAAGCTACCCTGGTAGGCGTCGAGATGATCGCGATCGATGTTGGTGACCACCGAAATGACCGGCTGCAGCTTGAGGAATGAACCATCGGACTCGTCGGCCTCGGCCACCAGGTAGCGACCCTCGCCCAGGCGCGCTCCGGTGCCGAAGGCATTGACCAGGCCACCGACGATGAAGGTCGGATCGAGTCCGGCCTCGGCCAGCACGGTGGCCACCAGCGAAGTCGTGGTGGTCTTGCCGTGGGTACCGGCGACGGCGATGCCCTGACGGAAACGCATCAACTCACCGAGCATCTCGGCACGTGCGATCACCGGAATGCGTCGTTCGCGCGCGGCGACGACTTCCGGGTTGTCTTCGGGCACCGCGCCGGATACGACCACGACGTCCGCCTCGCCCAGGTATTCGGCGGCATGGCCGATTCGAATCCCGGCGCCCAGTTTCTCCAGGCGGGCAACGGTCGCCGATCGGTTCAGATCCGACCCGCTGACCTCGAAATCAAGATTGATCAGCACCTCGGCAATACCGGACATGCCGGCGCCGCCGATCCCGACCAGGTGGATGCGGCGCGTGCGATGCATCAGGCTGGGAGTACTGCTGCGCGCGTTCATGCCGCCGCCTCCAGACAAGCCTCGGCGACGACTTCGGCTGCGTCGGTCCGTGCCAGGGCTCTGGCATTGCGTGCCATGGCCAGCAGTTGCGAACGGCTCATCGCACCCAGCCGTTCGGCCAGCCAGCCGGCCGTGAAGTCTTTCTCGCGCACCCGCCAGGCAGCGTCGGCACCGGCCAGGAATTGCGCATTGCTGTACTGGTGATCGTCGACCGCATGTGGAAAAGGCACCAGCACGGCCGCCACTCCGGCGGCTGCCAGCTCGGCCACGGTCAGGGCGCCGGCACGGCAGATGGCGACGTCGGCTTCGGCCCAGGCTGAAGCCATGTCGTCGATGAACTCGACCACCTCGGCCTCGATACCGGCTTGTGCATAGGCCGCCCGGGTGACCTCGAGCTGACGGCCGGCCTGGTGCAGCACGCGCGGCCGGCGCGATTCCGGCAGTCGCGCCAGGGCGGCCGGAATGACTTCGGCAAAGACGCGTGCGCCCAGGCTGCCGCCCACGACCAGGACCCGCAGAGGCCCCTGGCGATCGGCAAAACGCGCGTCCGGCTCGGGCAGGGCCGCGATATCCTCACGCACCGGATTGCCGACGTGTTCGCCGCCGCGAAGCACATCGGGAAAACCGGTCAAGACCCGTCTCGCCAGCGGCGAGAGCAGGCGGTTGGTGAGTCCGGCAACCGCATTCTGCTCGTGAATGAGCACCGGGATTCCCAACAGCTTCGCGGCCAGGGCGCCGGGACCGGCGACGTAGCCGCCCATACTGAGTACGCAGGCCGGGCGGTGACCCCGGAGAATGTGCATGGCCGCGCGCGTGGCCTTGAAGACCCGCCAGGGCGCAGCCAGCCAGCCCAGTGCGCCGCGGCCGCGCAGGCCGGTAATGGCGATGTGCTGCAGTTCGAGGCCGGCCGCGGGCACCAGACGGTTTTCCAGACCCTGCGGCGTGCCAAGCCAGCTCACCTCGGCCTGGCGGCCGCGCAACGCGCCGGCCACGGCCAGGCCGGGGAAGATGTGGCCACCCGTGCCGGCTGCCATGATCATGATGCGGCTGGCACTCATACCTGCCAACTCCTTCGACGCCGCGGCGTCTGGCGTGCCTCGAGCGCCAGTTCCCATTGCACGCGCAGAACCACGCCGATGGCCACCAGGGTCATGATCAGACTGCTGCCACCGGCCGAGATCAGCGGCAGGGTCAGTCCCTTGGTCGGCAACAAGCCCAGGTTCACGCCCATGCTCACCAGTGCCTGCAGGCCAATCCACAGGCCGATGCCCCAGACCAGGTAAGCCGAGAACGGATGCTGCTGGCGATGCGCCTGGATACCGACCAGCAGGATCCGCCCCACCAGCAGGGAGAACAGGGCCAGCACGAACAGGATGCCGATCAGGCCGAATTCCTCGGCCAGCACGGCGAATATGAAATCGGTGTGCGCCTCGGGCAGGTAGTAGAGCTTCTGCACGCTCGCCCCCAGACCGACGCCATCGATCTGACCGCGGCCGACGGCAATCAGCGCCTGCGTAAGCTGGAAACCGCTGTTGAAGGGGTCCGACCAGGGATCGACGAAGGTCATCACGCGCTGCAGGCGGTAGGGCTCCAGGGCGGCAAAGGTCAACAGCGGCACACTGCCCAGGCCGAGTACGAACAGGTGCTTCCAGGCCGCCCCGGCCAACCAGATCATGCCGCCGACAATGGCTGTGAGCACGACTGCCGAACCCATGTCCGGCTGTTTGAGCAGGATCAGCGCGAGCAGCCCGACGGCCAGCAGCGGCTTGAGGGTTTCGACGAAACGCGACAAGCCCAGTTGCGGCCGCTTGGCGAGGTAGGCGGCGACGAACAGGATCACCAGCAGCTTGGCCGCCTCGACCACCTGGAATCGCGCCACACCCAGGTCGATCCAGCGCGTCGAGCCGTTGACTTCATGGCCCAGGCCCGGCACGAACGGCAGCAGCAGTACGAGCACGGCCGCCGGGAACGCCAGCGGGGCCAGTGCCTGCATTTGGCGGGTGCCGATAATGCGCAACACAAGGGCCACGGCGACGCCCAAACCGATGTAGATCAGATGGCGAACCAGGAAATGCCAGACCGACACGGCATAACCCTCGGCCACCGCAATCGAGGTCGAGGCCACCATCACCACGCCGACCACCAGCAGGCCGATGGTCGAGAGCACGATCACCGGATCCAGACCGGCGGTCTGGGGGGCGTCCTTGCTGCGATAGGCTTGTCGTACCTGTGCCATGGCGATCACCGGATCTTCATCGTGGCGAGGCCGGCAAGCACCAGCATGACGGAGATGATCCAGAAGCGGACGATCACCTTCGGCTCGGGCCAGCCCTTGAGTTCGAAGTGATGGTGGATCGGCGCCATGCGGAAGATGCGCCGTCCGGTCAGCTTGTAGGAAACGACCTGAAGAATGACCGACAGGGTTTCGATCACGAAAATGCCGGCCATCACGAAGAACACGATTTCTTGCCGCACCGCGACCGCCACCAGTCCGAGCGAGGCACCCACGGCCAGGGCACCGACATCGCCCATGAATACCTGCGCCGGATAGGTGTTGAACCACAGGAAGCCCAGCCCGGCACCAGCCAGCGCGGCGCAGAATATGGCGAGTTCGCCAACACCGGGGATGTAGGGCAAGGCCAGATAGTCGGCGAACACCGTATGGCCCGTGGCATAGGCGAAGATACCGAGCCCGGCGGCGACGAACACGGCCGGCATGATGGCCAGGCCGTCGAGCCCGTCGGTGAGATTGACGGCATTCGACGAACCGACGATCACGAAGTAGGTCAGCACCAGGAAGCCCAGGCCCAGCGGCAGGGCCACATCCTTGAAGAAGGGGACGAACAACTGGGTATTGGCCGGGACGTCAGCGCTCCAGAAGAGGAAAGCGGCAACCATGAGTGCTGCCAGGGACTGCAGGGTGTACTTCCAGCGCGCCGAGAGCCCCTCGCTGTTCTTGTACTTGAGCTTGCGCCAGTCATCGACGAAGCCGATCGCGCCGAAGCTCGCGGTCACGAACAGTACGGTCCAGACATAGCGATTGGCCAGGTCGGTCCACAGCAGGGTCGAGATGACGAGAGAAATCAGGATCAGGGTGCCGCCCATGGTCGGCGTGCCGGCCTTGCTCAGGTGCGATTCCGGACCCAGTTCGCGGATGGGCTGGCCGATCTGCCGCTCGGTCATGTGCCGAATGAACAGCGGACCGACGAAGAGTGAAACGATCATGGCAGTCAGTGCCGCCATCACGGTTCGAAACGTGATGAAACCAAACAGCGCAACATCGGCCATCAGCACGTCGTCGAACAGCCAGGTCAACATGGTGTTGCCTCCCCGAGCAGATGCTCGACCACGCGCTCCAGCCCCATCGATCGGGAGGCCTTGACCAGGCAGGTGACGCCGTCATGCAGATCGGCGGCCAGGACATCGGCCAGGGCCTCGCGGGTTTTGAAATGGCGCAGCGGCGGACCAAAGGCGTCGGCACTGGCGCGAGCCAGATCACCGATGCTGTACAGGCGCGTCACGCCCAGGTCGCGCGCAGCCTGGCCCATCTCGGCGTGCAGGCGCGTTGCGTCCGGACCGAGCTCGCCCATGTCGCCCAGCACCAGCCAGTGCTCGCCGCCCATTTCGGCCAGCACCTGCAGCCCGGCATAAAGCGAGGCCGGATTGGCGTTGTAGGTATCGTCGACCAGGCGCCAGCCATCCGGATGATGACGCACTTGCAGCCGACCCTTGACGCCGCGAACGGCCGACAGGGCCTCGGCAATCACGTCCGGCGGCACCGCCAGGGCAATGGCGGCCGCGCTCGCGGCCAGGGCGTTGTAAAGATTGTGTCGGCCGGGCAATTGCGGACTGAAGGTGAAATTACCTGTCGGCGTGACCACCCGCGCCCGGCCGTTGTCGGCTTCACCGCGCACCTGCGCTTCGGACTCCAGGCCGAAGGTGATGATCTGCCGGTCGCCGGCAAGCCGGCGCCAGAGTTCGGCGTGGGCGTCGTCGGCGTTGATGACCGCCACGCCGTCTTCGGGAAGCGCCGAGAACATTTCACCCTTGGTCCGGGCGACACCCTCGACACTGCCGAAGCCCTCGAGGTGGGCCGGCGCTGCGTTGGTCACTATGCCGATGCACGGCCGCGCCAGACCGGCCAGGTAGGCGATGTCACCAGGCCCGTTGGCACCCATTTCGATCACCGCGAAACGGTGCGTTTCGTTCAGCGCCGAAAGGGTCAGGGGCACGCCGATCTCATTGTTGTAGTTGCCGCGAGTGGCCAGCGTCTCTCCCTGCCGCGACAGGATGGCTGCCACCATTTCCTTGACCGTGGTCTTGCCGTTGCTGCCGGTAATGCCGACCACCACAGGATCGAGCCGCTCACGCCAGGCCCGGGCAATCCGGCCCATGGCCTCCAGCACATTCTCGACCACCACTTGCGGCAACTCGTCGTCGACGCGGCGGGTCACCAACGCCGCAGCGGCACCGCCGGCGCGCGCCTGCGCGAGGAACTCGTGGCCATCATGTCGACTGCCCGGCAGCGCGCAGAACAGGTTGTCCGTCTCGATCCGGCGTGCATCGTGAATCATGCCGTGCACGGTGACGTCCGCTCCGACGACTTCTCCGCCGGCAATGCTTGCCAGTTCGGAAAGGCTGAAGCGCATCATGCTGCCACCTCGAGTTTCTCGCGCACGCACTGACGGTCATCGAAGGGCAAACGACGATCGCCGATCACCTGCTCGGTTTCATGCCCCTTGCCGGCGACCAGCACGACGTCGCCATCACCGGCATGATCCAGGGCGTGGGCGATGGCGCGGGCGCGGTCACGGAAGACGATCGAGCGCTGCGGCTTTTCCATGCCGGCCTGGATGGCACGAATGATGGCCAGACCGTCTTCATGGCGCGGATTATCGTCGGTCAGCACGATATGGTCGGCCAGGCGCTCGGCCACGCGGCCCATGCGCGGGCGCTTTTCCCGATCACGATCGCCACCGCATCCGAACACGCACCACAAGGCCTCGTCGGTCAGTTCACGAGCGCTGATCAACGCATTCTCGAGGGCATCGGGGGTATGGGCGTAATCGACGATGGCCAGCGGACCGCCGGGCGAGCGCACCGGCTCCATCCGGCCGGGCACAGGCTCGAGCGCCGACAGTCGGCGGGCGATCTCGTCACCGTCTAGTCCGCGAGCCTGGAGTTCCGCGGCCACGATCAGCAGATTCCAGGCATTGACCCGACCGATCAGGCGCGAGCGCGCCTCGAAGCGGCACTCGCCCAGTTGGAAGGCGAGCGCCAACCCATCACGATCGGCCGCAATGACTCGGGCCGAGACATCGGACCCGGAACCGGATGTCAGGGAATAGCTGATCAGATGCTCTCTTCCGGCCAGTTCTCCAGCCAGTTCGGCACCGAATTCATCATCGAGGTTGACGATCTGCCGGCCACTGTCAAAATCCCGGAACAGTCGGGCCTTGGCCGCCGCGTAAGCTGCGCGATCGGCATGGTAATCCAGGTGATCGTGGCCCAGGTTGGTGAAGATCACGCTCGCGAAGCACAAACCCTCGAGCCGACCCTGGTCGAGCGCATGCGATGAGGCCTCCATCACCACCCGCTCGACGCCCTGCCCGGACAAGCTCGCCAGCAGGCGATAGACGCTGAATACGTCGGGCGTGGTGTGGCTGGCCGGCTCCAGCCGGGCCGGGCGACCCCAGCCAAGCGTGCCGATCATGGCGCCGTCGAGGGCCTGGGCCAACAGCCAGGCCACCGAACTCTTGCCATTGGTTCCGGTCACCGCAACCAGGTCGAGCCGATCGACGTCCTCACCCCACATCCGAGCCGCCAACGAGGCGAGCCGCGAGCCCAGTTCCGGCACACTCACGGCCGGAAGACCCAGATCTTCGGGCAGTTCGCGTTGGCCATCATGTATGACGACTGCGGCGCCGCGCTGGCGGGCCTCGTAGACGTAAGCCATGCCGTGCTGACTGGCGCCGGCAAGTGCGACGAAAGCATCGCCCGGTTGCAATCGACGCGAGTCGAGGGCCAGGCCGCACACGCGAATATCCGACTCTCCGATCGCGGCACCCTGACCGTCAAGCAATTCGTTCAGCGAAAGCCAGCGCTCAGTCATGGGCTTCTTCCTCCACCCGTGCCATCAGCAGTCCGGGATCGTCGGGCGGCACGTTGAACAGGCGCAGACCAGCTTCCATCACGCTGGCAAACAACGGGGCGGCGACCTGCCCGCCGTAGTAGCGTTCACCGCCCGGGTCGTTGATCACCGCGACCGCCACCAGGGCCGGATCGGAAACCGGCGCGAAACCGGCAAAGCTGGCGATGTATCGATCGCCGTAGCCGCCAGCCGCCGCCTTGCGCGAAGTGCCTGTCTTGCCGGCCACGCGGTAGCCTTCGACGCCCGCCGCCCGGCCGGAGCCTTCCGGACCGGTGACTGTTTCGAGCATGACGGCAAGCTGGCGCGCAAGTTCCGGGTCGAGAACCGAATGCGGCGGATTGTCACTGCCGGCGATGAAAGTCGGCTGGCGCAACCGACCCTCGTCGGCAATCGCCGCCATGGCCCGGGCCAGCTGCAGCGGGGTCACCGAGAGCCCGTAGCCATAAGCCAAGGTGGCCTGCTCGAGCTTGCGCCAGCGCTCGTAGTCGCGCAGCACGCCGGCCGACTCGCCCGGAAATCCTGTGCCGGAAACCGATCCGAAGCCAAAGCGCGAGTAGATACTCCATAAATGCCGGGCGTCCATCGACAGCACCAGGTCGACGACACCGACATTCGACGACTTGGTCAGGAGGCCCTCGACGGTCAGTTCACCAAAGTTGCGAACGTCGCGAATGGTGTGGCCCGAGACGGTCAGTGTGCCGGGCGAGGTATCCACGATCATGTCCGGGCTGGCGATACCGGCTTCCAGGGCCGCCGCCACGGCAAAGGGCTTCATTACCGAGCCCGGTTCGAGCACATCGGTCAGCGCGCGGTTGCGCAGGCCTTCCGAGGCCATGCGCGCGCTGCTGTTGGGGTTGTAGGACGGGTAGTTGACCATGGCGAGGATCTCGCCGGTGTCCACGTCGAGCACAACCACCGAGCCGGAGCGCGCACCGTACTCCATCACCGTGGCCTTGAGGTCGCGAAACGCCAGGTACTGCAGGCGTCGGTCGATGGTCAACTTCAGATCCCGACCCGGTTTCGCCTCGCGCACCAGTTCGACGTTCTGCACGACCCGGCCGAGTCGATCCTTGATGACGCGCTTGGTGCCGGGCTCGCCGCGCAGCCAGTCGTTATAGGCCAATTCCAGACCTTCCTGGCCGATATCGTCAATGTTGGTAAAGCCGAGCAGCTGGGCAGTGACTTCACCGGTCGGATAAAAGCGCCGGTACTCGCGCTGAAGAAACACACCGGGAATCTCGAGTTCACGAATGCGTTCGGCCAGGCCCGGATTGATCTGGCGGCGCAGCCAGACGAACTCGCGATCGGCACGCTGGGTCAGCCGGCGTTCCAGATCTTCGGCATCGGCCTCGAGCAGGCTGGCGAGCATGGAGATGCGATCGGCTGCCTGCAACAGCTCGCCCGGATGGGCCCAGACCGACTCGACCGGGGTGGAGACGGCGAGCGGCTCGCCGTTGCGGTCAAGAATGCTGCCGCGAACAGTGGGAATGGCCATTTCGCGCAGGTAGCGCGCCTCGCCCTGGCTTTGCAGAAACTCCGCCTCCATCACCTGCAGGTTGACCGCGCGGGCGACCAGGGTGACGGCAGCGAGCAGCATCAGCCCGGCCGTGACCCAGACCCGCATGGTGCCGCCGGATGTCGCTCGTTGACCTGTCATGGCGAAGTCACCAGGATGCGGGTGTCATCGGGAGCCTTCATGTCGAGTTGTTCGCGCGCCTGGCGCTCGACGCGGCCGGCATCGGCCAGCCAGGCCTGCTCGAGCTGGAGCCGGCTCCACTCGACCCGGGTGGCATCGCGTGCAGATTCGGATTCCTGCAGGGCGACGAACAGCTGCCGCGATTCGTGGCGCAGCACGACCACGCCAATGGCACTGGCCAGAACAGCCGCAGTCAGCAACAACAGCAGCAGCCAGCGGATCATGGCGCCTCCCCGGCCGCTTTCTCGGCCACGCGCATGCGCGCGCTGCGAGCGCGCGGGTTAGACCCGGTCTCGTCGTCGTCGGCCCGGATCAGGCCGTCGATCAGCCTGAGGCTCGGCACGAAGGTCTCGACGCTGGGGAGACGACGACTGGCCGGCGGCGGCCGCGAGGCGCGCACGAAGGCTCGCTTGACCCTGCGGTCTTCGAGCGAGTGAAAGCTGATGACGACAAAGCGGCCAGCCGGCGCGAGCAAGTTGATACCGTCGGCGAGTACGCGATCGAGCGCTCCGAGTTCGTCATTGATGTGGATCCGCAGCGCCTGGAAAGTGCGTGTGGCCGGATGAATCTTCGACGGGCCGCCGGGCACGGCGTCGCTGACAAGCGCAGCCAGTTCGGCGGTGCGCGTCACGGCTCGGCCTTCCGCGCGCCTGTGAACGATGGCCCGGGCGATCCGCCGGGCGAAGCGTTCCTCGCCGTATTCGCGAATGACGCGGGCGATTTCCTCCTCTTCGGCGCGCGCCAGCCAGTCGGCAACCGACTCCCCCGCCTCGGGATCCATGCGCATGTCCAGCGGGCCATCGTGCTGGAAACTGAAGCCTCGTTCAGGGTCGTCGAGCTGGGGTGAGGACACACCAATGTCGAGCAGGAAGCCGTCGACCCGACCGGTCAGACCAAGCTCATCGGCAATCGCACCGATATCGGCAAAATTCGCGCGCTGGATCGTCACCCGTTCGTCGCCGGCGAATCGCTCCTGCGCGTCGGCAATGGCCCGTGGATCACGATCGATTACCACCAGTCGTCCATCCTTGCCGAGCCGCGCCAGCATGGCAGTGCTGTGCCCGCCCCGGCCGTATGTGCCATCGACGTAAATGCCATCGGCACGAATCCTCAATGCATCCAGTGCCGGCCCTTGCAGCACCGGAACATGTGGCTGGTCCCCTGCCATCGACCTACAGGACCAACTGCGCCATTTCCGGCGAAGCCTGCTCCTGGATTTCCCGTTGTTCGGCTTCGCGACGCTGGTTGAGAACGTCCTCGTTCCAGATCTCGAAACGCTGGCCCATTCCCATGACCACCACGCGCTTCTCCAACCCGGCCACCTGTCTGAGCGTGAGCGGTAACAGAATGCGTGAGTTGCCGTCTAGTTCAAGCTGGGTCGCCGAGCCCACCAGCCGACGCTGCAGGCTGCGATGACTGGCATTGAAGGTCGAGAGGCTCATTACGTGCTCGCGCACACGCTCCCACTCGGGTTGCGGGTAGAGCCAAAGACAGCCGGAATCGAAGGCCGAATAGGTGAGCACGAGCCGGTTCTCACAGACATCCTGAAGATCCTCGCGGTACCGGGTCGGTACAGCCAGGCGTCCCTTGGCGTCCAGATTGATAGCGGTTTCACCAAAAAACACAGCTCGACACTCGCATCCACTCAGAATCCACTAATTCCCACAATTTCCCACTTCGCGCCACCATAGCCCCCGCACGACAGAGTGTCAAGCAGTTTCAGGGGCTTGCGGAGGGGGTCGGGCTGGTTGGCTGGTTGGCTGGTTGGCTGGTTGGCTGGTTGGCTGGTTCGCTGGTTCGCTGGTTCGCTGGTTCGCTGGTTGGGCGATGGTATCGGTTGCCGACCATCCTGCCGCGGCAAAGCCGCCCCGCACCGCAAGCAGTAGTCGAACTAACTAACCAGCCAACAAGCCAACCAGCCAACGTGGATTGAATGTGCCGCAACCGCGGTGGGGAAGCTCCCGACGCCTGTCGTCAGCCGACGATGCGATAACACGGCTGATACGGCTTGCCGCTGGGCAGTTTCATGCGGTGCTGGGCGACGAAGCGCTTGAGCAGTTCATCGAGAGCGGCGAGGATGTCACGATCGCCGCGGATCTCGAATGGGCCGTGTTCGCGGATGGCCCGCAGACCTTGGGGTTTGACGTTGCCAGTGACAATGCCGGAGAAAAGCCGGCGCAGGTTGGCCGCCATCTCGTGGGTCGGCAGGCCGGGCGAGATATCGAGTGCAGCCATGGACTCGTGGCTGACCTCGAACGGTTCCTGGAAGGCCGGTTCGGTCTTGAGCTGCCAGTTGAAGTAGAACGCGTCGTTGGTATCCACCCGCCATTGGCGGACGGCTTTCATGCCCTCGGCCATGTGGCGGGCGACCGCAACCGGGTTGTCGATGACGATGCGGTAGCGGTCCTGCGCCGACTTGCCGAGCGTGAGGCCGACGAATCGGTCGATTTCCTCGAAGTACTCGCGCGCCGATTCCGGGCCGGTGAATACAAGCGGAAAAGGCATATCCCGGTTGTTGGGGTTGAGCAACACACCGAGCAGGTAGAGGATTTCCTCGGCCGTGCCGACGCCGCCGGGAAAAACAATGATGCCGTGACCCAGTCGCACGAAAGCCTCGAGGCGCTTTTCGATATCGGGCATGATCACCAGGTCGTTCACGATCGGATTGGGCGACTCGGCGGCGATAATGCCCGGCTCGGAAATTCCGACGTAGCGCCCCGGCAGGGTGCGCTGTTTGGCATGCGCAATGGTTGCGCCTTTCATCGGTCCCTTCATCGCACCGGGACCACAGCCGGTACAGATGTCCATGCCACGCAGGCCCAGCTGGTAACCCACTTCCTTGGTGTAATCGTATTCCTCGCCGCTGATGGAGTGACCGCCCCAGCAGACAACCAGGCGCGGGTCGAGCTCGGTATCGAGCAGACGGGCATTGCGCAGCACCTCGAAAACGGTGTTGGTAATGCCGCCCGAACTTTCCAGGTCGAAGTACGGACTCGGGTGAATCTCGGTCTGGAAATAGACGATGTCGCGCACCACCGCCGATAGCAGTTCGCGAATGCCGCGAATCATTTCCCCGTCGACGAAGGCGCAGCCCGGCGCGTTTTCCAGGTCGATGCGCATGCCGCGATTGACCTGGTGGACTTCGATGCGAAAGTCCCTGTAGGTTTCGAACAGCTGTTCGGCATCATCGCCCTGCTCGCCCGAAGTCAGCACCGCCAGCGCTACTTGCCGCAGCAGCTCGCCAACTTCCTCGGTGGCGTCGGAAAGCCGCGCCACTTCGGCATGCGACAACACACTCAGGCTACGAGCCGGGTACACCCGGGTCGATACCTTGGTGCCGTCGCAGTGTTCTGACCTCGCGATATCTGCACTCATATCTTCGTATTCTGCACTATGACGCATCAGTAAACGGGCCATTATGGCCGACGCCAACGAAAACGGCCAGCGCGAGGCTGGCCGTTTTCCCTGAGGCCCCGGCAAGAGCCGGCGGCCTCGACCTGAAACTGCACGTAATCAGAAATCGTAGCGCAGGGTCAGGCGGATTTCGTACACCGACTTCTGGCGATCAGTGAACGCCGTGGGATCATTGTCGAAATCGTTGTAGCGATACAAGCAGTCGCTAGCGGCCTGACAGACCTGACGCGGCTGATCCCCGATCAGTGCCGAGGCGCCATCGACACCGTTGGCGGCCACGTCGGCAGCAGAGACCAGATCAGCCTGGACGATCGGTGCCTGGCCAAAGAACGGACCATTGGTGTAGCGACCCCAGTCGTCGTTGATCAGGTTCAGGAAATTCTCGATATCGAGCACGACCTTGAAGCGATTGTCGCCGACAAAACGGTCCAGGCCCGGAATGCCCGGAATTTCCTGCTGGAAGCGCAGATCCCAGACGCTGTTCCAGTCGTTGGATACCGAAGAATACGGCTCATGGATTTCACCCATCGGGATGTTGTTGTCGCGAACGTATTGTGCGAATCCGTCCACATCGAAGCCCGAACCGTAGACCACCCGCGGATCACCATTGAGGTCCGGAATGTAGAGCGGCATATTATCGAACGGCGACTCGCCCAGACCGGCACGGCCAAACAGCGCGTTGTTCGGGCTCACGTCAAAGGCGGTGCTGAAGACATCGCCCTTGAATACGCGCCCAAACATATCGAGGCGCGTGGCGTAGTCGCCGAAGAACGCCCGCTCATAGCCCAGATTAAGCTTGAAGCTGTGCTCGATCTGGTACGGCGAAGTACGCGGATCCGGATGACTCTTGTCGACGGCGAAGGTCCCACGCCAGTTCGAGATGCCGCGCGAGGAAGTACCCTCGGAAACGATCTCGGTGTCCTGGTAGGCGTAGCTGAAGTTGAAGTTGACGCCACTGTCGTAATACTTGGACAGGGCGACCGAAATGACACTGCTGCTGGCACCGCTGATGTTGGTCAGCTCGGTCAGGTTCGGAATACCCAGAGCATTCAGGTCGGCAAAAATCGGCCGACCGTCCGGCGCTGTACCCAACGGCAGTGCGTCCGGATTCTCATGCGCGAGATTGTTCCAGATGAAGCCGTCACGTGCTTCGGTGTAGAGCCACTGCGCGGTGAAACGATAGTCCTCACCCAGATCGAGACCGCCGAGCTTGAAATCGAATGCCTGCTCGAAGCGCAGTGAGGCTTTCCAGTCCGACGGCGTGTCGAAGTCCTTGGAAATATAGTCGATCGGCACAGCCGTCCCCTGGGAAACCTGGTCGATCAACTGCTGCGGCACCTGGGTGATATCCACGTTCTGGACATTCGGTGCAAAGGCACCAAACGTCGCGTTCTGGAAGGCGTTGGATGTCCAGACCTTGGGATCACCGCCGGCATACAGGCCGAAACCACCGCTGAGGCTGGCGCGATCCCAGGGCCGCCAGAAGAAGCCGAGGCGCGGCATGATCAGGTCGTTGCCGTCAATATTGTTGCTCGTATCGACGCCGTACTCGTCGAATACGGGCTGGCTGAATTGCGGCGCATCGCCCTGGTCGAATCTTTCATAGCGCAGGCCGTAGCTCAGCTCGAAGTCGGGAGTAACCGACCAGGTATCCTGGACAAAGAAGGCCCAGTGGTCGTAACCCCAGGCAGCGGCGCCATCGCGAGCATTGTTGGACGGCACGTTGACATAGAAGATATTGGCCGTGCGATTGACCAGGTCGTCGTAGCTGCCGAACTGGAAGTCACCGTTGGAAAACGGCACGAACAGATTGAACAGGTCGTACTGCTGGTACTCGCCGCCAAAGGTGATCAGGTGATCGCCCATGAAGTACTCGCCCGAGGCGAAGACCTGCAGGCGTTCATCGTCGAATTCATTGGCGTGGCGGAAGTTGTCGCAGCCGGCAATGAAGTCGCCGGTTTCGGTCACCAGGCCCTCGAAGGGGCTGCCGGCAATGTCGTCCAGGTCAAAGAAATCGAGCGAAATCTGGCCGAACTGGGTACCGGCCCGGCAGTTCTGACCGCGCATCTTCTCGGTATAGTTGATACGCAGGTTGGTCGAAAAGTTGGAGTTCCAGTCCGAAAAGACTTCAGCCGTGTAGGCCTCGATCGACAGCGGAATGTCATACCAGGCCGACTCGAACGTGTCGGCGCCAACGCTGGTGTCATTCTCTTCCGACTTCTGGTAGGTCAACGACAAACGATGATCGTTGTTGATGTTCCAGTCGACCTTGGCCAGGGTACGCTCGGAGGTTTCAGGCACGTTGGCAACCTGAGGACGGCCGCCCGGATCAAAACCGAAGGTGTCGCGAATGACGCCACGGGCCACTTCGAAGAACTGAGGATCGACACCGTTGAAGAAATCCGAGTTCGAGAAGTCCACCGGAGAGGCATTTTCGTACTCGTCATAGGAAACGAAGAAGAACAGCTTGTCCTTGAGGATCGGGCCACCCAGCGTGATGCCGTATTCTTTTTCCTCGAACTCACCCGGATCGAACTCGCCACCGTCGTAATCGGTCCCGACCATGCTGTCGTCCTGGTAGGCATAGTAGATCGAGCCGTCGAACTCGTTGGTGCCCGACTTGGTGACCACGTTGACCAGGCCGCCGGTGAAGCCGCTGGAGGTCACCGAATAGTCCGAGGCGACAATGGTGGCCGACTCGACCGCATCGAGGTTGATCGGCGAGCGGGTCGTGGCATAGGTGCCTTCGGATAGTCCGAAATCGTCCTGCTGCAGTGAGCCATCAATGGCAAAGGCGTTGAAGCGTGGGTTTACGCCGGAAACCGACATCTCACCGACCGCTTCAGTCTGCACCAGTGGGTCGCGCGCCAGCGTGGCGATCACATCGCGATTGGCCGACGGCTGATTCTGAATGTCGCTGGCACTGAATGCCGAGCCAACCCCGTTGTTCAACTGGGTAGCCGAGGGAACCTTCCGGCCGATGACCTGGATAACATCCATCTCGCGTTCGAGCTCGCCCAGGGTGAATACCAGGGGGTCCTGCGAACCGGGCTCAAGAAAGATGTTTTCCTCCTGCGCCACCTCGAAACCATCTGCCCGGACAGTCAGCTGGTAAGGACCGCCAACGCGAAGACCACTGCGGAAGAACCCGCCGCTGTCGCCGGTAACTGCTTCGGATGCGGTGCCGGATGGCACGTGAAGGATCACTACGGTTGCACCGGAAACGGGATCACCGCCTTGGTTGAGTACACGACCGCGAAGATCAGCGGATGTGCTCTGCGCTAAAACATCGGCTGCCGGCAAGCTGGCGAGCGCCAGCACACCACACACCACAAAGGCCGACCAGACGCGCGTCAGTCGCGAAAAGTCTACAAGTTTCATATGAGTACTCCGTTGAGTGACATTTGAAAGATCCGGACTGCTTCCAGGGCACGGCCCGCAGCTCGTTTCCCTCGACGAGTGCGTGGCATTCTAGAAACCCTCAGTGACAGCGAGATTACAGCATTTTAACTTTCCGGCTACGGCGGCACAACTCCGAATCACCTCAAATTTCGTTCCCGGCTTCCGAAGCTTGCCACCCAACGGCACTTCCACTAAAATGGCCGGCTTCGTCGGGGTGTAGCTCAGCCTGGTAGAGCACTGTCTTCGGGAGGCAGGAGTCGCTGGTTCGAATCCAGTCACCCCGACCACCGCCTTCCCTTCCCCTGCTCGCCGCTCCCGTTCCGACCAAGTACAATCTAAGGCCGGTCTTGCCACGAGGGAGCGTTCGATGACCTTGCTGATTCTCGGCCTGTTGCTGTTTCTGGGCACGCACTCGCTCGGCATCGTCGCCTGGCAGGGGCGCGATGCCATGGTGGCGAAGTTGGGCGAGCTGCCGTTCAAGGCGATATACAGCCTGATCTCCGTGATTGGCCTCGTGCTGATCGTCATCGGCTACGGTCAGGCGCGAATGGACCCGGTGATTCTCTACCAGCCGCCGGATTTCCTGCGCCATCTGACCATGCTGCTGGTGCTGATCGCCTTTCCGGCCCTGCTGGCCGCCTACTTTCCCGGCCGCATCCAGCAAACCCTCAAGCACCCCATGCTGGTGGCGGTCAAGGCCTGGGCCCTGGGGCATTTGCTGGTCAACGGCAGCCTGGCGGACGTACTGCTGTTTGGCGGCTTCCTGGTGTGGGCCGTGGCCGACCGCATCTCGCTCAAGCGCCGGCCGCAACGCGCTATTCCGCAACTGCCCGGCTCGAAGGCCAACGACGCGATCGTGATCGTCGGCGGTCTCGCGCTATATGCGGCTTTCGCCTTCTGGCTGCACCCGGTGCTGTTCGGCGTACCCGTCATGCGCTGAGCCGTAGCAGGCTCAGCGTACCAGACGTAAACCACCGTAAAGCCAGCGCCCCGGCAGCGGCGCAAAGCCGGCCTCGACCAGGCGCCGGTCGAGCAGGTTATTGCCTTCGACAAACAGCTCGACGCCCGAAACCCGCCAGCCCAGGCGCAGGTCGACGAGAGTGCCCGACTGGCCGGTGCTGCGGTCGCTGTAACGGGCCCGGGTCGTCAGGCGCAGCGCATCACCCAGTCGCCACACGGCAGCGCCGACCAGACCGAGCTCGGGATAGTCGAGGGCGTACTTGATCTCCAGGCCGCGCCGATCGAGTTCAGTATCGAGCGCGGTCGCTGCCAGATCGACGCGTTCGAGCCAGCGCCGGCCCGCCCGCCAGCGCCATTCGATCTCGGCGCCGCGGCTGCGGTGACCGTCGAACTGCCCCGCCTGCCAGGCCACTTCGCCCGGCGCGCGCGCCCAGTCGATCAGCCGGTCCGTGCGACGCTCGAACGCAGCCAGGTTGATCCGGTGGCTACCGGCAGCAAAGCGCAGGCCGGCCTCGGCGTAATCAGAGCGTTCCGGTTCGAGCTGGGTACTGCCGCGATTGCCGGAAGTCTGCAGAAACAGCTCGGTCCAGGACGGCGCACGCGTTGAACGTGCCCAGGAGGCGAAGGCAGTCCAGCGATCATCCAGGCGATGACGTAGCGCAAGGGTCGGCAAACCCTGGCTGCCGTACTCGCTGTAATCGACATAGGCCAGGCCGGCTTCGACCGCCGTGCGCTCATTGAGCGGCTGACGATGCACGATCCAGGCCTGGGTCTCGTCGCGATCGTGGCGATCGAGGGCGTTGGAGTCGATGCGCTGGCGTGCATGCGAAACGCCGACCGCCGTCACGCCCCCACCCCAGCGGCGCTGGCCCGACAGGCGCAGGCCGTTGATGCGGGTGGCGTGGCGGTTGATGTAGGCCGTACCGAATACAAGTGTGCGGAACCAGTCATCGTGTTCGCGCCACCAGAGCTGCGGCGTGACCGACCACTCGCCGGCCCGGGTATCGGCGGCCAGCCAGGCGGTGCGCGTTTTGGTGCGCTCGCGCTGATCGGGAAAGTCGGCGGTGTAGAACATCCAGGCCCCGAAGTCGCGGTTCTCCGCACCCAGACCCCAGCGCAAGCCCGTCCGCCCCAATTCCGTCCCGCCGGTGTAGAGCCCGCGCACCAGGTCGGCATCGGCCCGGCGCTCGGGCAGATGTCCGTCGCTACGGAGATGATCGAAGCTCAGCCGATGATGACTCGCCCCCGGCGCCACGGCGCCGGAAAAACCGGCCGATCGCGTGTCGTGACTGCCAACTCGTGCTTGCGCGGCCAGGGTGGCCGCATCGTCACGCCGGGTAACGATATTGACCACCCCGCCGGTGGCATTGCCGCCGTAGGCCATGGCACCGGGACCCTTGACCACCTCGATACGCTCGATGTGCTCGACCGGCACCGGCAGGTTCAGGTTGTGGTGGCCGGTCTGCGGGTCGCCCATGGGCATGCCGTCGAGCAGGATCACGGTCTGCTCAAAGCCGGTGCCACGGATGCCCAGATCCGCCTGCACGCCCGGCTCGCCCCGGCGACGGACATCGACGCCAGCCACTGCGGCGAGCAGGTCGGACAGGCTCGCTCCCGGCCAGTTCTCGATCTGCTCGCGGCCGATGACGGTCACCGACTGGAAGCTGTCGTCGAGGCTGCGGCCCGCGGGACTGGCGCTGACCAGTACGCGATCAAGCGCTGACGTTTCATCCGGCTGGGCCAGTGCGGCCGGAAGCCCGGCCCAGGTCGATACAACAAGGGCCAGGGTGAATCGGCAAGGGACTGTCACGCTTCTCGTCTCCTTCAGTTGGTGATCGAAAAGCGCGACAGTCTACCTTAAGTTGCTGCGAAAAGTTTACAGATATCCGGTACGGCCTGTTCTTAGAATCGGCCGCGTAACCCAAGGCCGATGTTCCGGCCGGGAAGCGGCGCGAAGTTCTTCAGGAAGGAAGTATGTACGCGGGCCTCCTCGTCGAGCAGGTTGTTCAGCCGACCAAAAACTTCCAGCTCCGCGCCGCCGAGCCTGAAAAAGTAGCTGAGATTGAAATCGAGCATGTCGTAACCACCGGTCGGATCTTCCTCCGGCGCCAGGTGCCTGGCACTGCGCACGTGCTGATATTCCAGGCTCCCGCGCAGATCGCCACGATGCCAGTCAACACCTGCGATATAGCGGGCCGGGGAAATGCGTGGCAGGTTCTCGCCGGAATCGAGCTCTGCACGCACCCAGTCGTAACCGGCGCGCAAGTCGAAGTGACCGGCAGGCGTTTGTGGCAGGTGCCACACGCCCAGCAACTCGCCCCCATAGAAAGTCGCGTCTTCCTGGCGGGTCTGGCGAAGCGGCAAGCCGTCAAGCTCCTCTCCCGTTTCGTCAAGATAGATGAAATCACCGAGGGCGTTGTAGAACAGGCTGGCCTCCAGGTCGAAGTCTTCACCGTGGTGGTGGACGATTAAATCCAGACCGTTGGTGATTTCCTCGTCGAGGTCAGTCGAACCGCGCTCGAAGGTGAACGTAGCCGCATGCGGGCCATTGGCATAGAGATCGCCCTGCGACGGGGCACGCTCGGCATAGGAATAGTTCAGCGAGGTCTGCCAGCGCTGGTCAATGCGCCAAAGTATCCCGGCACTGGCGGACACGGTTGTGAAACTGCGACGCAGGGGGCCGTCGCTACCGTTTTCGTCCTCGTGCTCGTCGCCGTGATCATCCTCGTGTTCGTGATCGGCATGTCCCAGCAGTTCGTCAACCTCGATCTCGTTGCGCTCCAGGCGCCCGCCCAGCGTCCAGGTTAGTGGACCCGTTTCCTTCTCTTCCAGTGCGAACACGGCCCAGGAGCGCGTGTCTCCGTCGGGTATGTAGGCCTCCTCACCGACCGCCGAAAGCGTTTGGTCATCGAACTGCAAACCCAAGGCACCACGCCATCCGGCCACCGGCCGATGCGCCATTTCGAGGCGGGCATTCCGGGCCTCGACGTCGAAGATCGTGTGAGCGCCTTCAGCGCCATGCTCGTCGCCTTCATCGTGCTCGTCACCGTCTTCTTCAGCGTGCCCGCCAGCCACATCGCGTTCGGCATGCATATAGTCGCTGTAGCTGATGCGCAGCGTGGCGCGGGTGAAGCCCGGAAGCGGATCGTCCAGTGCACCCTTGGCATCCCAGCGCGTCTGCTCAAGGTCGATGAACACGTCCTCTTCTTCCTCGTGCCCGTTCTCGTCCTCGGCCAGCAAGTCATACCGAACGGCGTTCAGACCATGATCGTTGTGGTCATCCTCACCTTCATCGTCATGGGCGTGGGGTGCAGGAATGCCGTATTCGGTCTCATACTGCTTGAGCGAGATTCCGAAGAAGCCACGCGATCCGATCCAGCTCAGACCAGCCGAGCCTGACTTCGACTGCACAAAACTGTTGGGCAAAACTCCGAAGACTTCGTCCTCATCGACACCTTCGTCTTCATGACCTTCCTCTTCACCAAAGTTGCTGGCCTCCGCATGGCCTGGAATCTCGTAGTCCTCAGCGTCACGCCAGGTACCCGAGATATTCCACGCCCAGCGGCCGCTACCGCCGTCGAGCCGCAACACGCCGGTACGCTCGTCGGCCACGCTGTTGCCGCGCAACTCGAAGCGCCCTTCAAGCGCCCGCTCGGCCGCCTGTTCCGGAATGCGGTTGTCGATCACGTTGACCACGCCGCCAACGGCGCCGGACCCGAACAACAGCGTGGCCGGACCGCGCAGGATCTCGATTCGGTCGATCAACATCGGCTCGACGCTGACGGCATGATCATCGGACTGGGCCGACACGTCGACCGACGGCAGGGAGTCCTCCAGCACGCGTACCCGACCACCGCCCAGGCCACGAATGACCGGTCGGCCGGCGCCGGGGCCATAAGCGGTCGAATGCACGCCAGGCTCCTTCATCAGGGTCTCGCCGAGCGTCACGCCGCGACGTTCGTCGAGGCGCTCGCCGGTAAGCACGTCAACCGGCTGGGCCGATTCCAGCTTGCTGCGCCTGATTGGTATTGCGCTGACCACGATCCTTTCCAGTTCACCGCGCTCGGTGTGCTCTTCAGACGGGTCGGCCTCTTCCGGCAGTTCCTGGGCGGAGACGGCCAGCGACAGGCTCACGGCCGCAAGCGTTACGATTCGTATCATCCAGTCCATCCTCTTTCGAGTATCCCGCGGTAAGTGTAATGTTATATCTTTTCATTATCCCGGAGAGCAGGAATGCAGGTCAAGCCTTTCCCGCTTGCCCGCCGTGGCCGCTAGAATGCCCGCAGGCTCGCCCCACACGGAACCGCCCGTGAATCGACTCGAACTCCGCCGCCCCGACGACTGGCACCTGCATCTCAGGGATGGCGACATGCTGCCGGCGGTGGTCCCGGCCAGTGCCCGCTGTTTTGGCCGCGCCATCGTCATGCCCAACCTGAAGCCGCCGGTACGCACGGTGGCCGATGCACGCGCCTACCGCGAGCGGATTCTGGCCGCTCGACCGGAAGGCAGCGACTTCGAGCCACTGATGACGCTCTACCTGACCGAAACGACCACAACCGACGACATTCGCGCGGCGGCCGAATGCGACTTCGTCCACGCGGTCAAGTACTACCCGGCTGGCGCCACCACCAACTCGGATTCGGGCGTGCGGAATCTCGAGTGCGTCCACCCGGTGATCGAAGCCATGGAAAAGTACGGCTTGCCGCTTCTGATGCACGGCGAGGTCACCGATGGCGAAATCGATGTATTCGATCGCGAGGCGGTGTTCATTGAACGCCACCTGGAGAAACTGCGCACGCGCTTTCCCGGCCTGAAGCTGGTGCTCGAGCACGCCACCACCGCCGACGCCATCGACTACGTGCGCTCGGCACCCGAGCCGATCGCGGCCACCATCACCGTCCATCACCTGATGTACAACCGCAATGCCCTGTTCGACGGCGGCCTGCGGCCCCATCACTACTGCCTGCCGCTGATCAAGCGCGAGCACCATCGCCAGGCCCTGGTCGAAGCCGCCACCAGCGGCAATCCGCGCTTCTTCCTCGGCACCGACAGTGCGCCGCACCCGAAGCACGCCAAGGAATCCGACTGCGGCTGCGCCGGTATCTACTCGGCACCGGCCGCGATCGAGCTCTACGCCGCGGTGTTCGAGGCCGCCGGGGCGCTCGAAAGACTGGAGGAATTCGCCAGCCTGCACGGGCCGGACTTCTACGGCCTGCCGCGCAATGAAGATCGCATCGTCCTGGAGCGCTCGCCCTGGGCCGTGCCGACTGGCATTCCGGCCGGCAATCACCAGATCGTGCCGCTGGCTGCCGGCGAGCAACTGGCCTGGCGCGTGAAATCGGGTTCCTGATCGACTCGATCAGTCCATGGCCGCCCACAGCGCAGCCAACGAGGTCGCCAGGGCCAGCGCCGACATCACCAGCGCGGCCAACCCGAACGTGCGGGCACTGCGCCCGGCGCGCCGCGCTTCGTTGACACCGCCGTTGAAGCGGTCGCAGCGGCACAGCCGATAGCCGCGTCGCGGCACGGTCTCGATGACCGGCTCGGCGATGCCGAGGCGGACGAAATGGCGCCGCAGACGGGAAATGATGACGGTCAGCGCATCCTCGCAGATCTCGCCGTCGCCCCAAACGGCATCTATGAAATCGTTGCGCGAAATGACCTGGTCAGGCGCCGATTGCAGCAACACCGCCAGCACCCCGGATTCGCGCGGCGCCAAGTGGCAGTTCCGCCCGCCGCGGACGAGCATTCTCGCGTCCGGATCGAACGATACACACAAGCGCTCGAGCAGTGGATGCTCGATCGCCCCCGATGACAGAACCGTATTCACAGATGCGCCTCCCGCTGCGCGTGCAAGCGCGCACCCTTTCTGTACTCCGATTTCGGCCAAATCGCAAGCATTTCGACAGGCAATTCCGGGCCAAACCACGCAGATTCGGTCGGCGGATGCATTTTGCGCCGTCGATCCCATCATGCCCCCGGTTACGGACCGGAAAGGAAATGTCATGAAAACGCTTCGAATCATCATCTTCAGCTGCCTGCTGCTGGCCTGTATCGCTTCGGCCTGGGCCCAGGACCACAGCCGCTCGACCGAACCCGGCGCCGTGCTGGCCCTGACCAACGTGCACGTCAAGCCGGGCATGTTCAATGCCTATCTCAACGATCTCAAAGCCAACTGGCGGCGCAGTCTGGAAGCCGAAATGAAAGATGGCCACGTCCTCGGCTACGGCATGTACTCCGTGGTCGCGCCGCGCGAGGGCGAGCCCAACCTGATCCTGCGCGTGAGCTACGCAAACTGGGCGGCCTTCGACAAGGGACCGGACTACTACGAAGAACTGATGAAGAACACTTTCGGCAGTATGGACGAGGCCCGCGAGGCCGGCGTCGAGCGCGGCGAGCTGCGCACGCTGGGCAGCGAAATGCTGCTACAGGAAGTCAAGTTCATCGATTGATGATCTGCCGGGCCTTGCCGCGGGCCACGCTGCCCGCGGCATGCGCGCCCGGCTGCTTATCCACCAGGGTTTCGGCGAGGTCTTCTGGAGAATCGGCCACGCTGTCGAGGCATAATACCGGCCAAATCGTCAGCCGGAGAAACTCGAGCCGTGATCCGCCTGGGCACCAGCAAAAAGGAACTTGAACGGGCCGCCGAACTGCTGGCCCGCGGCGAGCTGGTCGCCGTACCGACCGAGACGGTCTACGGCCTGGCCGGCGACGCCGCCAATGCCGAGGCCGTTCGCCGCATCTTCGCCGCCAAGGGCAGGCCCGCCGACCATCCGCTCATCGTCCACTTGCCCGGCAGCGAGACGATGAATGACTGGGCTCGGGAAGTGCCCGAATCAGCCCGGCGTCTGGCCCGCGCCTTCTGGCCCGGCCCGCTGACCCTGATCCTGCCCAAGGCAGACCATGTCGCCGACGTCGTAACCGGCGGCCAGCAAACCGTCGGCTTGCGGGTGCCCGAGCACCCAGTCACCCTCAAACTGCTGAAGATCTTCGGCCGGGCCGTCGCCGCGCCCTCGGCCAACCGCTTTGGCCGCATCAGCCCGACCACCGCCGACCACGTAATCAGTGAGTTCAAAGGCCGCGACACCGTCGCCGCCGTCATCGATGGCGGTCCCTGCGATATCGGCGTCGAGTCGACCATCGTCGACTGCAGCGGCGCACGCCCGAGGGTGCTGCGCCCGGGCATGATCGATCTTGACCAGCTCAGCCGGGTACTCGGCGCAGCTCCGATACTGGCTGACGAGCGGGAAGGTCCGAGGGCCCCCGGCCGGCTGCCCTCGCACTATGCGCCAGAAACCAAACTCGAACTGGTCGACGCCGAAACTCTCTCGACGCCGGATGCCCATGCCGCCGTGCTGGCTCTTGACGACACCCCGAACCCGGGTGGCTTCATGGCCTGGCAGTCGCTGCCCAAAGATCCCACCGCTTACGCCCGCGGCCTTTATGCCGTGCTGCGTCGCCTCGACGACTTGGGTGCCGAACGCATCCTGGTGCAGCGGCCGCCCGAACAATCGGCCTGGTCCGCCATCCGCGACCGCATCACCAGGGCCACGAACTGAGCGGCGCCAAAGCCGGAACCAAGCAGTACAAGTGACCGCTTGTGCTGCCGGGCCGATGACCTGATACTGTCTTGTGCGAAGCGCAACTGAAGAGGCCAGTCAGCCCCTTGAACCGCCGTGCTGATCAGACGGAGAGAATGGGGGGAAGTCAACGCAGAACCGGACGCTGGCGTCGGCTGCGGCGGCGTCTGCGCACGCAATCAGTTCTAACCCTCCTGATGGCCGGTTTTGCACTGGTCGCCTTTCCCCTGCTGATCGGCCTGATCGTTTCCGGCCAGCAGATCGATCGCGTTACACACCAGAGCGAACAACTACTTGAGCGCGCGATTTCCGTCACCCAGTCGGCGCGCCAGATCAGCGATCGTGTCATTGCCTTCGAGCGATCGGCACGGCAGTTCAGAATTCTGCGGGACGCGGATGCACGAACCAGCCTGTACGACCGCCACCGGGCACTTTCCGAAGAACTCACAAGCTTCTCAGCGCTGATTGAGCGAGAGGCACTGCTTGAACTCGCCGACACGATTGCTCAGAGAAGCCGAGAGCTGCATCAACGCACGCTGAACGCCGAGGTTGAGACCGAATGGCCGCCGTCCCTGTCGGCGCTGTTCGAGGGTCTGCGTGAGATCGCAAACGAATTGCTGATCGCCACCGAAACCGATTCACAACGCGAATTGAAGCGGCTGGAAGCCATGGGCGAGGCAGCCCGTGACGCCTCGCTGCTGAGCCTGGTCTCGACCGTCCCGATTGCGATCATGCTGGCCTTTCTGATGGCCAACTTTCTCAACCGACGCATTCGCCGCCTCGACCGCGGCATGCGGGCGCTGGCCCAGCCCGAATCCGCCCGAATCGAACAGGTGACCAGCCCGCGCGATCTCCGAGCCCTGTCGACGCGGCTCGAGTGGGTGCGGCGCCGGCTGGTTCGCACCGAACGTGATCGGCGCCAACTGGTAGGCCAGGTTTCGCACGAGCTCAAGACGCCGCTAAGCGCCATTCGAGAAGGCACGAGCCTGCTGGCCGACCAGAACTTCGGCCAGCTGGGTGAACAGCAGCAGGAAGTTATCGGAATCATCCAGTCCAACATCTCCCGCCTGCAGGAACAGATCGAGAACCTGCTGCGCTTCAACCGGCTCCAGGCCCGGCCTGGCCCCGTGAGGCAGGAGGGCGTGTTGCTGGACGAACTCGTCGAGCGCGTGCTGGAGGGCCACCGACTTCGCATCGAGGCACACCGGATCAAGGTCAGGCGCAGCCGGTCTTCGGGCATCCGATTGAGTGCTGACCCCGACATGCTCACGACTGCCATCGACAACCTGGTGTCCAACGCACTGAAGTTTTCGCCCTCCGGCAGCACCATCGGCGTCGAGGTCAAACGTCAGGGTGACCGCGCACTCGTGCTGGTGGCCGATCGCGGCCCCGGCGTACCAGCGGCCGACCGGCACCGCCTCTTCGAACCCTTCTTTCGCGGCACCCGCCCGCAGAACCAGTTTCGTCCGGGCAGCGGACTGGGGCTGGCCATCTGCCGCGACCTGGTCCGCACCCACCGGGGCGAAGTCGAGCTCGTGGAACGCGCCGGCTGGTCGACGGTCTTTGCCATCGAATTACCCATCAATCCTTCAGGAGACGTTGCCGCATGACGTTCTTTCGAATCTTCCTCATTCTTGCGCTAGTACTCATCGCCGCCCCTGCGTCGGCGGCCGAGCCCGACTACATCGACGGCGCCCACATCATCGACCGCGTCGACCGTGCCATGCGCGTCAACCCGTCCACCGCCGGCATCTGGTACGCCGGGGTAGCCAACCTCGATTCCTGGCCCGCCCGGCTCGAGCGGGCCCTGCTCGAAACCCTGGGCCCTGCCGAGCTGCGAGAAACCGAGGTCGGCCTGCAGACGCTTCGAACCCTCCTGAAAGAGGATTCTCCGATTATCCCGGTTACCAGGAATGGACGCGATACGCTGTCGGTTATCGTGCAATTGGTCGAAACTCAACTGGCACTGGCGCATGAGCGTGACCGGATCGCCCGGGCACTGGAACACGAGCGCGAGGCGCACCGCCAAACGACCGACAAGCTCAACGCACTGCGCCAGATCGACCACCAGCTCGACGAACGCGAAAGTGATGGAGGTCGATGAGATGCCGGAACGGCAATCAAGCAATGATGCCCACAGTGAATCCGCGCGAATCCTCCTGGTCGACGACGATCCGGGCTTGCTACGCCTGATCAGCCTCAGGCTGGAATCCAGCGGCTACACGGTCGACACCGCCGACAGTGGCGAATCTGCGATGGGCCGGGTCGCCAGCCAGACGCCAGATGCGGTTGTCACCGACTTGCGCATGGAGGGCATGGACGGCATGGCGCTGTTCAGGCAACTGCGCGAGCGGGATCCGACTTTGCCGGTGATCATTCTGACCGCGCACGGTACGATTCCCGACGCAGTGGCCGCCACGCGCGAAGGCGCGTTCGGCTTCCTCACAAAGCCCTTCGACAGCACCGAGCTGCTCGAAACGATTGCCGAGGCCACCGGCCGACGCCGTGCAAGCGCCAGTCGCGATGCGAGTTGGCGGCAGGGTGTCGTAACGCGCAGCCATGCAATGGAAACGCTGCTTTCGGAACTGGAACTGGTAGCCGAGAGCGATGCCAGCGTGCTGATCTACGGGGAAAGCGGCAGCGGCAAGGAGATCATCGCGCGCGCAATCCACGACGCCAGCCCGCGCAAGGATGGCCCATTCGTCGCCATCAACTGCGCCGCGGTTCCCGCCGAGCTGCTGGAATCGGAACTGTTCGGGTACCGCAAAGGCGCGTTCACCGGTGCCGATAGCGACCGGGACGGCCTGTTCGTCCAGGCCCGCAGCGGTACCCTTCTTCTCGACGAAATCGGCGACATGCCGGCCGCCTTCCAGGCCAAGCTGCTACGCGCCCTGCAGGAACGGCGCGTACGCCCCGTCGGAGCGACCCGGGAAGTCGATACCGATGTACGGGTCATCTCCGCCACGCATCGCGACCTGGAGGATGCCATCAGAGCGGGCGAGTTTCGCGAAGACCTGTTCTACCGCCTCAATGTCGTTCAACTCGACATCCCCCCGCTACGCGACCGGCCCGAAGACATCGTGCCGCTGGCCGAGCACTTCCTGACCGACCTGCAGAAGGATCTCCCCGAATCAAGGCGCATTCAGGGCTTCTCGCGCGAAGCCCTGCGCGCGCTGCTCGGCCACGACTGGCCGGGCAACGTGCGACAGCTGGCCAATGTCGTGGAACAGGCCAGGGTACTGTGCCGCAAGGGCCCCATTCCCGCCAGTCTGGTCCAGCGGGCACTGCGGGGCGACCCGGGCGGCGTAAGGCCACTGGCCGAGGCCCGTGACGCCTTCGAACGCGACTACCTCGCACGCATCATGCGCATGGCCGGTGGCAACGTCAGCGAAGCGGCGCGCATGGCCGGACGCAACCGCACCGAGTTCTACCGCCTGCTCAAGCGACACGAACTCGAGCCGGCCGATTTCAAAGACTGAAGGCCCATTGACGGGAACTGTCGCCTATCGACGACAGGGCGGAACTCCCTGATCGAGGCGCTCTGCGCGCTTGTGGCCGACCCGACTGTTGCCGGCTGGCAACATATCCGGCGTGTCGCCTGCCGACGCGTCGCTATAACCCATTGATTCAACTGATTCATCGTGCGTTGGCACGGGACCTGCTGATACCGGGGCGAGCCCCCAAAAGGCTCACCCGAACGGAGAGCAGACGGACCCTCCGTTCTGCCCTGACGGAACTCCGTTCATCCCAAGCCGGTTTGCCCGCCGCCCTTGCCGGGGTTGGCGGGCTCTTTTTTGTGTGTGTCGGGCCAGGTGGGTTACTCAGTTTATACTCGCGACATTCAATCCAAGCGGCATCAACCCTGAGTCAACCCGGCAAACAGAAACGCGACCTCTACCCCGATGCGCTGCGCGCACTGGCGCTGCTCGTGGTGGTCTTCGGCCACTGGTTTGCCACCCTGCCGCGTCTGGAGGGCGGCGAATTCATCGCCACCGATCACCTGCTGCACGAATGGATACCTGCCGCCTTTCTGACCTGGGCCGTCCAGGTCGTGCCGCTGTTCGTTTTCGTCTCCGCAGCGGTCAGCGCGGACGGTGTCGCACGCCGAATGCACCAGGGCCATTCGCAGCTTCAGTGGTGGGGCGGCCGCGCCTTGCGCCTGGCCCGACCCACCGTCACCTACTTGGCCGCATTGACGCTCTTCGTGATAGCCGCGCAGTTCACAGGTGGCCGCTTCCTGGACACATTCGACGGATCGCTCACCATCCACCTGTGGTTTCTGATCATGCTGCTGGTCATCCAGGCCCTGCTGCCGCTCAGCGTGGAGGCCGACCGACGATTTGGTCTGGGCGCCGTAGTCGGCTTGATCGTACTGTCGGCTGCGGTCGATATCATGCGCGCCGGTGCCTTTTCGCCCCTGCAGTGGCCAACCCTGGGCGCCCGCGTGACTGGTACCGACGGCGGAATCGGCTGGCTCAATGTCTTCCTGGTGTGGCTGGTGCCGCAGCAGCTCGGTATCGCCTGGAAGCGCGGCCGTTTCAAGGGCGCCTTGACGGGCCTGTCGCTGTTCGCCCTCGGAGTCGCCTGGCTGGTCGCAACGGTCATCAGCGGCTATCCAGTCGGCATGATCGGACAGGATCTGGACGGCAACAGCAATATGCTGCCGCCCACACTCGCGTTGATCGGTGTGATGTGGCTGCAGGTCGGCCTGGTTCTGCTGTTCGAGCAGCCGGCTCGCTGGCTGCTCGACCGGGAGCGTCTTGCCGGCTTCGTCGCCTTCCTCGGCGCCTTCGGCATGCCGCTGTACCTGTGGCACAAACTGGCCGAGCTCCCGGCCGCATGGCTGGGCGAGAAGATCGGCGCACCCATCGACGCCGGCTCACCCGGCGATCCCGGATTCTGGAGCGGTCGGTTGTGGTGGCTGGGGCTGTGCCTGCTGATGGTCGTGCCCGTGCTCGCGATCGTGGCGTGGATTGAAACGCAGCGGCGCAAGACGGTGCCGCATTCCGAATCGGTGCCGGCAATCCTCATCGGCGGACTGGCACTGTTGCTCGGCCTGGGCTGCGCCCTGCTCATGGGGGCAATGCCGGGTGCGGTGATCGGGCTCGTGGGGGTGGTTCTTGCCTCGCTGCTGCTGCGCAGTCGCCAAAACGCCTGATCCGCTACTCAGCGGATTCGGCGCACTGCGTTGGCTTATCTGCTGCCCACCAGGCAAGCGCGGCACGGTATGCCGCCGGGGCCGAGGATGCATGATGCTGGCCTTCCAGCGGCTTGACGCTCAGATCCAATGCATCGGATTGAGCGGACTGCCAGTGTTCCAGCCAGCGATCGAGCGCGATCCGGAATGGTTCGCCGTCTTCACTCGCCCGCGTAATCATCAGAGGCGCCGGTGACGCCCGTTCTGCCGGCTCGAGATCATCAATGAAGTACTCGAGGTTGCGATGCAACGCCGGATTGATGGAAAGATAGGCTCCGAACAGCTCCGGCCGGGTCAGTGCCGTGTACAGCGTGAACTGTCCACCCAGGGACTGTCCCAGCACCAGGCTACGCTGGTGATCGATGCGGTAGTCCTTCCTGACTCGCGGAATAAGCTCTTCGGCCAGGAATTCCTGGAACGCGGCTGCGCCGCCGTAGTACTCCGGCTCGGGGGCCGGTGCCGTGTAATCGGTCGATCGCAGGTTGCCGTTGTCAAAACCCAAGCCGCCGTAGGAGATACCCACGAGTACCGCCGGCGGCGCCAGCTCGTCGATCTCCATCATGAAGTGGTATGGCGTGAGCATCGGAAAGAGGATGCCGCCATCGAGCATGTACACGACGGGCCAATCGCAGTCTGACTCGCCATATTGCAGCGGCAGTCGGACGTAAACATGAAAGTCGCGGTCAAGCGTTTTGGAATGAATGGTGAAGGTCTTCGCCGGCCCCATTCCGAACAATCGATCCAGTTCAACGCTGTCGGCAGTTGCTGAGGCATTCGCAAGCGCGAGGCCAAAAAGCATGACCCAGGAAGTCAGGAAAAGTCTTGTGCCTGATTTCATATCCATAACGGAGTGATGAGGGCCCGAAGCACATTCTCCTGCGGCTCGGGCCCTGTGGCAATCAGCGATTCATGGCGGCGCCTACATGGCGTGAATCACTCACTGTCTACTTCATCATTGATCCGGGGGGCCGGCAACTCCTGCCCGCCCTGGTAAAGGGTCAGACCGCTCGCTGGGCCGGTTTCGGGCAGGTCGAAGACGATGTCGGCACCAATCTGGCTGTTGTAGAACTTCACCGGCGATTCGGCCTGCATCGTGAAAGGCGGCTGGCCGGTCGCCTGGATTTGCATGCCGCCGTCGACCACACGAACGGTCAGGACGAAACCTGGCTGAATTTCGTAACGACCGGTCAGGCGGTCGAGCTGCTCCGCGGAGACTTCGGTCGACTCCCGCTCCCAGACTTCGTCGCTGACCCGCTCGGCCCGTTCGCCGTCGCCGCCCCAACCCTGGTGCAGAATCAAGGCCACGATGGCGCCGGAGTCATCGCGCTCGACGGTGAACCAGCTGATGGATTCGGTGAACACCAATCGGTCACCTTCGACCGGTATCACGCGCAACTCGCTGCCGCCCTGACGCTGGCTGATCAGCTTGCCGTCCTCGAAGCGAAGGGTACGTACCGTTTCCTCGTCGATTCGGTAGGTGCCCTGGAAGGCCTTCAAAGCTTCGTCGGAAAGCTCCAGTTCGGGTAGTTCGCCCGGGTAGGACTTGTCCATCGCCAATCCGGCCAGACGCAAGGTGATGTCCTGGTTCGAGTGGCCGGGCCCGGCACGGTTGGTAAGCAATATGATCGACAGCTGCGGTTCGGGCAACCAGAAGGTCATGGTCATGAAGCCGTTGATGCCGCCTCCATGATAGATCGCGGGCTGGCCCATCCACTCGGTCAGAAGCAGGCCATAGCCATAATCATGACCGCCGTATGCCTCGCGCGAAACGGAGTCCGGCGCGATCATCCGCTCGTACATCGCGTCACTCAGTACGCGACCGCCGTGGAGCGCACGTTGCCAGCGATCGACATCGATCGCAGTCGACATCAGGGAGCCTGCTGCGTGCGGCTGGGTCATGGAAAGAAAGCCGGCATTCTGTGGTTCATCGGCCGGTCCGGCATACCCGGGCACTCGGCCGGGCAGCACGGTGGCATCGGCATAGGCGTCGGTCGACTCGATTTCCAACGGCTCGAGCAATCGTTCGCGGATAAATTCGTTCCAGGGCTTGTCGGTGACCTGTTCGATGATGGCGCCGAGCAGTACGTAGCCCGAGTTGTTGTACGACCATTGTTCACCCGGCGAAAAATCCACCGGCTCATCGGCAAATACGGCGACCAGTTCATCGGTCGTCAGGTCCTTGCGAATCCGCTCGGAACTCATGTAGCCCTCGATACTGGTGTAGCTCTTGATGCCCGAGGTGTGGTTGAGCAACTGGTGAACGGTCACCTCACCCACCGGGAAGTCCGGGAGGAACTTCGACAGCGGATCGTCGAGTGAAAGCTTGCCATCCTCGGCCAGTGCCAGGATTGCAGCCGCCGTGTACTGCTTGGTCACCGAAGCCAGACGCAGGATGTGGTCAGGCGCCATGGGCACATTCAGTTCCAGACTGGCCATACCGAAAGCCTCATTGAAAACAACTTCTCCGTCACGGCTGACCACAACGACCGCGCCGGGTGTCTGCTCGGTGTAAATCGAACCGAGCATCTCACTGGCCTGCTCGGCAAAGCCATCATCGGCCTGGCCCCAGCAGGGCGCAGCAATGAACGCGGCGGCGAAAACGCCGGCAATGATTCGGCCCATTCGGACTCTCCCTGGTGAAGTGATCGTGGCGCCAGTCTAGGCGGAAGCAGAAGGAAACCGCGCGTGCCGGAAGTCACTGTGCCGCCACTCGATATGCCCTGGCACCACTTTTCGACCCATTTCGTTTGTATTGATAGAACCGCCCTCTTTTCCTGCCGAATGGCACCACAAGGAAGCCGAACAATGAAAGTACTCCGCCCGTCAAACGCCAATCCGCTGCGCCGCCCACTCCGATGGCTGCCTCTGCTGGCACTGACCTGGACCTTCATGGGCCACGCCGGTGTCGAACTGGACCAGCAAGTCTTTGGCTGGCGTGGCGACGTTGCGGTTGCCGTCGGCGGCGACTCCGAACAGATGCTGGCGCAGACCTACGAATCGCGTCTGGACGGCACGCTGGATCACGTCACGCTCGTGATCGGCTGCAGCATCGGCAGTCCGGGAATAGTCACGGTGGAACTCCGCGAAGTGCTGTCCGACGGCACCCCGTCGCATGTTGTGCTGGCAGCCACGACCCGCTTGGCCGATTCATTTGCGTCCGCGGCCATCTTGGAGGATATCGCGATGCCCGCGATCCCGATCACCAGCGGCACGGACTATGCGCTGATCCTGTCGGCGACTGCCGATGCCCAGTGCGCTACGCGGCAGGGCGGCAACGAAATGTTCCGTAGTTCCGGCGTGCGAGACGCATTTTTCGACGCCCGCCCGAATCCGCCCGGCTGGGTGCCCTGGACCTACTTCGGCATCGATGGCGCCCTGCCATTCTCGGTCTACGTCGACACCGGCACCCCCACGGGACCGCGCTTCTGCGATTTCGAAACCGCCGACGGTATTCCCAACGACTGGCTGCCAAATGATGTACCCCTGTGCGGTTGTGCCCGTGACCCAGGACTGGTCGCTCACCGGTGCTGGTTCGCCACACCCGACTTCGTACTCTGGCGCACGCTGCCCCTGGTCTTCGAAAAGCCGCGGGTCCGAGCGGAATGGAGCCTGGTACCCATGGTCGCCGACCTGCCGGGCATATCCATCAAGGAATACGATCCCGATGGCCAATTCGCCAGCGATGCGATCCTCTTCAAAGCGGGCGCGAAGCCAGGGAAGCCAATCCGGCAGAATGTTCTCTACTCCGGCAGCACCAAGCAGTCGGAAGTGATGATCCTGATCGATGGTGAGGCCGCACCAATCAACATCATCTTCGAGACGCTGCTGGATATTCCGACGAATAAGTAGTCTTTCCAGCTGACAGTTCCGTCGTCGTTTCGGCCACACGGGCGAGTTGGCCCGGCGACAGCCTATTGAGGCTGCAATCGCGCCAGAATCCAACATGAATACAGCCGGCTGGGGTGGTAACGGACTTCGAAAGTAGCCACAACAACGTTGTCGCCCTGGACCTGAGCTGAGCGGTCGGGCTAGTCACTCAGGTCGGCCTCGCTCTTGCAACGAAACGAGTCGCTCACCCGCCTTTCCAGCGGAATGATGGCAAACTCGCCGGCCAGTTCCGGGTCGTCGATGGTGTACTGAACCAGGCCACGGTCGCAATCGGAAAACTCGATGGTCATGCTGCCAACTTCCACCGATTCCTGCCCGGGCTGGGCCGGAGCGTCGAACCGCCCGCCGGTCGAAGCGTAGAGAGGGCCGCTGGCGACATTACCGTCCACGTCGAGTGAAGCAGTCAGCCAACGATTGTCGACCGCGCCGATCCTGTCGACACCCTCGGACGAATCGGTTGCAGCCGCGTCGACATAGGTAAACCAGGCTACGAAAAGCAGGTCGGCGAAGGGCATGTGATCGAGGGCCAGGCCCTGCCCGTGCCCGATCAGCTCCTCTTCATCGGCCACCCACTGGCCATCGGCGTCCAGCGTGAAATCGAACGCCTGCGGCGTTTGCTCGTTGCAACCCGACGCTTCGCTATCGGAGGACTGCTTGCAGTGAGCCACGTAGTCGACTTCCATGGTCGCCTCGTCGAGATCCGGATCGATGGCACCGCCCAGGTTGCCGCCCATGGCGACGTTAAGCAGCACAAACATCGGCTCCTCGTAGACCGGGCAGTTACTGACGTCGTAGCTGCGCATCAGTTCACCGTCCATGAAGAAAGCAATCTCGTCGGCGCTCCATTCCATGGCGTAGGTATGCCACTCGGTCACGTCGGCCGCGCCGCCGGGATAAGGAAAGCGGGCCTCGCTGCCGCAGGCACCCCCGTAATTGTTGAAGAAATTGACGATGTAGGAATCGGACTCATTGGAAAACCACTCCCACACGTCGATCTCCGAAGCCCCCGGATTGGGCCACCCGACGTTGTCGTTGTCACCCTTGACGGGTTGTTCGTCGATGCGGTTTTCCAGCATCCAGAACGCGGGCCAGGTGCCGCCCTCGAGGTCGTGGACGCGGATTCGCGCCTCGATACGGCCGTAAAGAAATTCCCGCTTGTCCTTGGTGTTGATGCGCCCGGAGGTCCAGCTCTTGGGCGTGCCGTTGAGCCCGGGGCAGTCAATGGCCTGACGGCGCGCGATGATCTTGAGCGTGCCGTCGGAGACATCGTAGTTTCGATCCGGAGACGCGTCGTCGTCGGTATAGCACTGGACTTCGTTGTTGTAGTTGGCAGCGGTCTGGGCCGTCCAGTTGTCCCAGTTGACGCCGTCGCCATCGAAGCGCTCGATCCACGCGAGCTGCCAGCCCGCAGACGCCGAGGCGGCAAGCAAAAGCCCGACGCCGAAGATGAGAATTCTGTGCATGATGACACCGCTGTCTTTTCAGTCGTGGCACCAAGTTAATTCATCGGATGGGTCCGCGTCCATGGCCGCGATCACCTCGAGCACAAGCTGGAAGCTGCCCGTCCCCGTATCGTGGGTGGCGCCGAGGCGCACGACCACCAGAGAGCAAAGAGATACTGTGAGGATACCGCGACCCCGCCCAGCCGGCATATGGCCCCAGTCACCCGGCCCGCATAAACTGTCTGCCTGAGGCATTCCCGTCTAGTGCAGTGGGAGAAAAGCAAGACATGAAAAACGACCTACCGAAAACCAATCGACTCCGGCGTCGCTTCGAGCGCATCCAGCGCATCCACGCCCCACCCGATGCCGTCTTTCCTCTGCTCTGCCCAGTGCGGGAATATGACTGGATTCCCGAGTGGGATTGCCGGCTTCTCTATACCGAGTCGGGACTGGCCGAGGCCGGCTGCGTCTTCCAGACCAACCGCGAAGCCGAAGGCGGCCTGGACACCTGGGTGATCAGTCGGTATGAGCCCAACCGGCATATCGCCTTCGTACGCATCAATCATCTGCGCGCCATGCAGTACGACGTCCGTCTTGAAGCGATCGATCAAAATTCGAGCAAACTGCTATGGGCACAGGTCATCACCGCCCTGTCCGACAAAGGGGATCGACACGTGGCCTCGCTGCAGGAAGCCGACTTTGCCCGGGGGATCGCCAACCTGGAGACGTTATTGAACGACTACCTCGCGAGACAGGCAAACGCGCAAGCCGGGAGCTGAGCAATGCAGACCGCTGGCCGCCTTATGCGACCGAATTGGGGTGCTCGATCGCCCGGCTGGCGCCCGCCACCCAGATGAAAACGGCCATCAGGAACGGCAGAGTCAAGTCGTACCACAGGGGCTCACGCGAAAGCAGCAACATCTGATACCAGGCCTGCGGCGCTTCGACGAGAAAACGAACGGGAAGGAACCACTGATGCCAGGCGGCATCAATCAGCCCCAACACCGCCACAACGACGACCAGACCGATGACTGCGCCGAGCGAACCGGACAGGCGATGCACCACCCAGCCGCCAATGCAGGCGGCAATCAGGGACACCACCATCGAGATACCGATCCAGAGGTTGTTGAACGCCAGGCTTTCGTCCAGGGCCCGCTGCGGCCCCATGATGATCGAAAGCGGCACCAGAAAGAGAAGCACCACGCCGGCCATCAGGGCCAGGGCGGCGACGACACCACGAACCGTACGCATATGGAAATGCCTCCCGGAAAGATACGGCAAACGGGGCCGCACCGGTCTGTCCCGAAAGACGAGGATCAGGCTAGCATTGGATTTGAAATCCGGGGCGAAGTTCCTATCGGCCCACACTTGAAAGAAAACGTCCACTCACTTTCGCCTCAGTTGGTGGATGTCTTCCGCCCGCCCTGGGCAGGAGCAATCAACTCCCGTCTGGAATTTCCGGCTCGACCAGTTTCGCCAGCAGCTCAAGTGATTCCTGCCAGCCGAGGTAGCAGTGTTCCGGCGGGATGGCGTCAGGCAGGCCTTCCTGCGTGATGTTCACTTCCGTGCCGCAGGACACTTCGCGCAGGGTCACCGTCACTTTCATCTCCCCGGGCACGTTCGGATCGTCGAATTTGTCGGTGGAGACGATGCGCTCGTTCTCGATCAGTTCGAGGTACTCCCCGCCGAAGGTATGGGCCTGGCCGGTACCGAAGTTGATGAACGACATCTGGAAGGTGCCGCCAGGCTTGGCCTCGTGATGGTGCACCTTCGCGGTGAAGCCGTTGGGTGGATTCCACTTGACGATGGCCTCGGGCTCCAGGAAGGCGCGGTAAATCCGCTCAGGCGGTGCAGTAAAAACACGATGGATTCGAACGGTATTGGGCATGTCGGTGCGCTCCGTGGTCAGTCATTACATACTTCTAGATCGAACGGGCGGATGCAAATTCGACAGGTTCGAAATCATCCGGGAGAGTCGTCATCGACATCAGCTGCCGCGTCTCCGTTTGCGCACAGGTGAGCGCGCGACTACGATGGGAAACGGGCTCCCAGGGTGCTCTGGACATGATTCGCCAGCAAATCCGGATTGCCAACACCAGTGATGGCGTACGACTGGCCTGGTCGCGCGTGGGATCGGGGCCGACCCTGCTCAAGGCAGCCAACTGGCTGACGCACCTGCAGTACGACTGGGAAAGCCCGGTCTGGCGACATTGGATGGACTTCCTCGCCGGCCACTTTTCTTTCGTTCGCTACGACGAGCGCGGCTGCGGAATGTCCGACTGGCAGGCCGATGATGTCTCCGAAGACAACTGGCTCAATGACCTCGAATGCGTCGCCGATGCGGCCGGGATCGACGAGCCGGCCATCCTGCTTGGCGTTTCCCAGGGGGCCGTGACGGTCATCCGCTATGCCGTCGAACATCCCGAGCGGGTTTCGAAGCTGATTCTCTACGGCGGCTATGGGCTGGGATGGGGCAAACGCGGCGGTCGCGAGGACGAGCACTTCTTCGCCGTGCTCGAGATGATCCGCCTCGGCTGGGGCCACGACAACCCGGTCTTTCGCCAGGCATTCACGTCGCGCTTCCTGCCCGACGGCACCCACGAGCAGATCGACTGGTTCAACGAACTGTGCCGCAGGACAGTCTCGCCGGAACAGGCCGTTCCCCTGCTCGAGGCACGGGGCGACGTCGATATCCGGCACCTGCTCGACAGAGTTCGAGTCCCCACGCTGGTCTTGCATGCGCGAAACGACCAGGTCGTGCCGTTTTCGGAAGGCCAGAGGCTGGCCAGCGAGATTCCCGGCGCGCACTTCGTGGAGCTGGACTCCCGCAATCATGTGCTGCAGGCGGACGAACCGGCCTGGCGGGAATTCAAGCAAGCAGTCCTGGACTTCACGGGGGTTGCAGCCGATGATGCGGCGACTCCCACCGATCGACTTTCGGCACGCGAACGTCAGATCTTCTCCGTTCTGGCACAGGGCGCGACCAACAAGGAAATCGCCCGAACCCTGCACATCAGCGAAAAGACCGTTCGCAATCACCTCACGAACGTCTACCGAAAGTTGGGTGTGCACTCGCGCGCTCAGGCGATCGTCAAGGCCGCCCGGGTCGAGCCGGCCAGTCAAGTTTAGTCGTAAACCGGGACAAATGTCCCAGTCAGCCGGCCCGGCGTCGAGCAATTGGGCCGCCTGCCCCATTGTCTGCATGCCGTACCCCGCATAGCGTAAAGCCCGCTTTCGAAATTTATGGAGATTCCGCCATGCAACGCATCGCGATCCTGCTTTTCGGTCTGATTGCCTATGCCGTCTTTTTCGGCACGTTCCTGTACCTGATTGCCTTCGTCGGCAATCTTCAGCAAACCGCGCTCGCGCAATCGCTGCCCTGGCTGCCCGAGCTGGTGCCGCATTCGATTGATGCAGGGCGCCCGACCGGTCCGGTTGCCCTGGCGGTGGCTGTCAACCTCGGGCTGATCGCGCTGTTCGGTTTGCAGCACAGCGTCATGGCACGCATTGGTTTCAAGGACTGGCTGAAGCAGAAGCTGCCGGCCGCTGCCGAGCGCAGTGTCTATGTCCTGTTGGCCAGCCTGATGCTGATACTCCTGTTCTGGCAGTGGCGACCGATTCCCGAGGTGATCTGGTCGGCCGAATCCGGCCTCGGACAGGCGATTGGCTGGACCGTGTTCGCCGCTGGCTTTGCCATGGTGCTGCTCGCCACATTCCTGATCGACCATTTCGACCTGTTCGGGCTCAAGCAGGTCTGGAACCAGTTCGTCGGGCGGCGCCCCGAACCACCCCGCTTCGTCACGCCCCTGTTCTACCGCCTGGTGCGACACCCGCTCTATCTGGGGTTCATCCTCGCGTTCTGGGGCGGGCCGGTGATGAGCGTCGGCGGCCTACTGTTCGCCGCAGCCATGACCGGCTACATCCTGATCGCCATTCAGCTCGAGGAACGGGACCTGATCAAGTTCCTTGGCGCGGACTACGAAGACTATCGCCAGCGCGTGCCGATGCTGGTGCCGGGCACGAAGCGGCGGCAAGCTTCGCAAGTCGACCAGCGGGGGGCTGCCCACTGATCGTTTGATCGGCCGGCGCGATCTTCGGGCGATCGAGAACCGGGAAGTCCCGGATATGCGCGTACGCGCATTCCGGGACGACAGCCGTTCCTGCGCATCGCGCAGTCTACCTAACGGGCTTGCGACCGGTGAACATGGCCCGCACCAGGTTTTCACGATGAAGCCGGCTGGAAATGACCACGCCCAGGACGTGTATGATCACCAGCCCAAGCATGACGTTGACCAGCACTTCGTGGGTTTCCTCCCAGAAATGCTCATCTGCTGACCATATCGCCTGGGCACCGCCCTCGCCGGCCTCGATGACCCAGCCAGCCAGCGGACCGGCATTTTCCTCCAGGGCGTAGAGCACGATGCCGCTGAAGGCCAGCGCGGTCATGCAGGCGAGCAGCAGCAGGATCATGATTCCGCCGGCAGGATTGTGACCCAGATAGTGTTTCGCCCGGCCGCGGAAGAGATCGCCGAGGTACCGAGCGACCGTCGAAGGCGAACGGACGAAGTCGCCGAAGCGGGCATGCTCGGTGCCGATAACGCCCCACAGCACCCTGAACAGTACGATCGCCACGATCGAGTAGCCGATCCAAACGTGCAGAGACATCACCTCGTCTTCCATGATGTAATTGGTGAAAAAGCCAATGACCAGCAGCCAGTGGCCGATTCGGATGATTGAATCCCAGACCTTGATGGATGAGCTGTTTGCAGGGACATTCATGCCGATACTCCTTCGGTTTGAGCTGGAATAAGCATGTCCCGGGCCCCATCACATTAGAATCCGGCAAATGACCTGTTCACCCGTCTGAGCCCGCTTATGTCGAATGACACACCACAGATGCCCGGCAGGCACATTTTGCTGATCACCTTCGGCACGATCGCTGCCCTGATCGGCTGGGATCTGCTCTCGGACTACAACGAGGGTGTCGAACCGTTACACGTCCTGGTGGAGCTGACGGTATTGCTGCTCGCTGCATCCATGTTCGGTTATGTTTTGGTCCGAATGATCCAGGGACGACGCCAGCTCAACCAAATGCACACGCGCCTCGACTCTGTCCAGACTGAATCCCGCCAGTGGCGCGAGCGCTATCAATTCACGATCCGTGGGCTGAGCGAAGCGATCCAGGAACAGTTCGAAATCTGGCAGTTGAGCAAGGCCGAAGCCGAGATCGCACTGCTCTTGCTCAAGGGCCTGAGCCTGAAGGAGATTGCCGCCGTGAGAACAACGGGCGAGCGGACGGTGCGCGAACAGGCACGCGCCATTTACCGCAAGGCGGGACTGGCGGGCCGGTCGGAACTGTCGGCGTTCTTTCTCGAAGACCTGCTGCTGCCAGACCCCGAGGCAATCCCCGACAGGGAATAAGCGCCAATCATGGAATCCGAGATTCGCAGCCTGGAACAACTGCTCGATCGCATTCGCGAAATCGACAAAGTGCACGATCCGGTGCGCCTGGAGTCGATTCTTCATGCCGTGGGTCGACGCTCGTTCGGACCCATCATTCTGGTCACTGGATTGATCACCCTGGCGCCACTGATCGGGGATATACCCGGTGTACCGACCATGATGGGCCTGTTGGTGTTGTTGACCGCCGGCCAATTGCTGGTGGGCCGCAAGACTTTCTGGCTACCAGGCTTCCTGTTGCAGCGCTCGGTAGATCGCACTCGCCTGCACCGGGTCCTGGATTGGCTCGAAAAACCGGTCCGATTCATCGATCGCTTCCTGCACCCGCGCCTGGAAGTGATCACTCACGGCAAAGGGGCGCTGGTCATTGCCGTGGCCTGCGTGTGCATCGCCCTGACCATGCCGGCACTGGAATTCATTCCCTTCAGCGCCAACCTGGCCGGCGCCGCACTGACTGCCTTCGGCCTGGCCCTGATCGTTCGCGACGGCTACCTGGCGGTATTTGCATTAGCGGTCACCGCCGGGACGTTCTGGGCGGTCATCGCCAACATCAGCAAGATTTGGGGTGAATAGGCGATCGAGCGATGGACCGCTCTCGCCTCCCCTGCGCGCTCAGTCGCAGGCCTTGATGGCGGGACGCTGGCTGACGGCTTGATACCAGCGCGCCAGATGGGTCAATTCGTCGGGCCGCGGCACTTTCAGGCCCCACTGAGCGAAATCCACGGTCACGAGTGCCGTGATGTCGGCAACCGAAAACGCTTCGCCCGCGACATACTCGGTTTTTGCCAGCATGGCATCCAGGTCTTCGAGAAACCAGCGAAAGCGCTCACGGCCGCGATCAGCCAGCTCGGGAATCTGGGCCACCGGCCTCCGGCCGGGCAAAGCGTGATCCTTCATCCGGGGTGCGACATTGCGGAACCCTTCCATTACCGCCAGCAGGCCATTCATTTCGATCCAGCGATCGCGATCGTCGATGCGGGCGCACTCTTCCGGCGAGCTGCCCAGCAGCGGCGGATCGGGCTGAACGGATTCGAGATAACGGCAAATCGCGGCACAGGAACTCAGGCAGGTGCCATCGTCGAGTTCGAGAACCGGCAGGGTGCAGTCGGGATGAATGGCGGCGAATTCATCGGACATGTGCTCCGCCTTGCGCATGTCGACGATTACCTGCTCGATCTCCAGTTCCTTTTCGGCCAGGAACAGGTGCACGCGGCGCGGGCTGGGGGCTGTGGGAAATGTATGTAGTTTCATGACGGCATTCTGGATGGTGGCTCCGGGCGCGTCAATCAAGTTCGACGTCTACGTGTGAATGGGAGAAGCCCTCCCGCCGTATGGCGGGGTGTAGCACACCGAAATCCTGCCGGAAGGCTTTTAGCCGCCAACGCCGCCGGGCCGGCGATCAGGGTTCAACGGTGTGGCTGAAGCGCAGATCACCGCCATCAAGGTAGACACGCAATCTGCGGCGTTCGAACAGGCCCAGGAAAGGCGGTTGCATTCTTTCCTCGCCGGCTCGCGACTCGTGCCGGACGATGGTTTCGTGTTCCTTGAGCAAGGTCGAGCGAACCAGCTGATAGAGCTCCCGGCGACCCTTGTCGTCGGCTTGCACAAATGCTTCTTCCGACGCCTGCATTTCACTCAGGGCGTCGAGCGCGCTCGCACCCCACAATCGCAGGTTGTTCCAGGTGGTCGTGAACTCACGCAATGCGCGACGCGGGTCGGGGATACGCTCGACCAGGTCGGCAAACTCGGCCAGTTGCCGGGGCAATTCGGCCAGCCCCAGCAGGCCGCAGTCCGGATTGAAGTGCAGGCGGTGGGCGTGCATATAGGTCACCATCCGTTGTCGTCGGTTGCGGGCGGTGCGGCGGTCGGCCCGCTCGAGGCGAGTGGCCTCGGCCCGCAGCAGGGACTCGGCGGTGCGGTAGAGTTTGGCCACGTGGTGGCGTGTGATGTTCTGGCGCCGGAAGTCACAGGCCAGGTGATCGAGCAAATCGATGACACGCGGATCGAGCCAGACGCCCACGCCGTTGCGATTGTCGCGCGGATGCTGGAACAACGGCGTGATGCGGCGCTTTTTGTCGATCGTCTCCGAGCGCAGGCTGACGATATCGAGCAATCGGCCATCGCACAGCTGCATGGCCGACTCGAGATCGAGCATGACCTGCCTGTCTTCCCGCCCCTGCCGCTTGAGCCGGATGGCCTCGTCGAGATGCCGACTCACCCGCTCCTGTGCGAGCTGCCGCCCCTTGAGCCGGCGCGTCTCCTCGTCGGGTGGAACGCAGTCGACAAGCGAACCGTAGACGATCTCCCACGCCGTGGTGCCGCGGTTGGCGATATCCTGCTCGAGCAGCAGCGCATCGATGCGCGGCAGCTCCCCACCCTGTTTCCTCAGCACCGTCGGCTGCGTGCCCTCGCTCAGCCCCAGGCTGCTGAACTTCCAGCTTGAGTAGCGGATCGAAGTGGGCAGCCCCTCACCATGAGCGAGGTTGTCCACGGCGCCTTCGCGACCGAAGTGAATACCGGAACAATCGCCCTCGAACGTCGGCTCGCCCACGGTCAGGCTGTCGAGCTCATGGCTCTCGAGACAGTCCCAGCCCTGTTTCCTGGCTTTTTGCAAAACACGAAACGCCTTGCCGGGAAAGTTGAGGATGTTTTCGGGTTTCAGGTCGGTATGGGTGACATCATCCTCGAGCATCTGGTGCCCGTTTCGGAACAGGTTGGCCGCCATGCGCAGTCGATGGCTCAGCGAGCAGTCTTCGATCAGGCGCTTTTGGGCCCGAAAATCTGAAAGCATGCCCTCGTAACTCCAGTCGAAAACGGCCAGCAACAGCTTGCGCTCGTAATCGACGGTGACCTGGTGCAGAAGTGGGCCGATATTTCGGCTGAACAGGCCGCTCCAGTCGGCCTCGATGGCTTTCCGGCCCGGTGCTCCGTTCGGGTCGAGGACATTGTCGCGTTCGCTCAGCAGGCTGGTGGCGCTGGCCAGAATTTCGTCGGTCAAGCTCGGATGGGCACTGGCCTGGGCGACCAGGGCCGGTGCCTGCACGCCGTGAACATACTGGTGAGCCTGGATGAGGCGAACCAGATCCCCCACGGATTCGAATGGCACCGCTTTGACCGCCACGCGCTGATCGCCATTGCAGTAGGCTGCCACGTTGCGGTGACTGCCCATGACGCGCGGCGCGTCATCGTCATCGCGTTCCAGCACCCACTCCAGACCCTTCATCACAAAGCGATCGTGGTCGTGAAAATAGGCCTCGCACTCGCCGGGCCCGCCCCAGATTCGCTCTTCGGCATTGCGGCGCCAGGTGTTGCGGCCCAGTGCCCGAAGCCGGTCGGCTGTGCGGTTCTCGACGAATGCCCGGAAGCGCTTTTCAAATATGCTGCCGGGAGTAAGGTAGGCCAGCTTGCCATTGCGCCCGCGAAAGGCGATCCCGCGGGCATTGCCGATCAGGACGCTGGTAATCGATTGCGCATAGCATCCATCATCTCGCTGATGGGGACGCACCGACATTCGCAGCGAAATCGGCCCTTCTCGCCCTGCCTTGCGATCGAAATCAAAGCTCTGCATGGCTTCACGAAAGGCGTCGCGGCCGGCAGCCGCCGGCCTGGGTCGGGTCACGATGTTGTGGTTGAAGTTCTGAATCGTGGCCAGGAGATCCAGCTCGCTGGCGCCGTGGTCGGGCAAAAGTATCCCGTTCAGCCACCCCCCCAGTTCCCGATTGCCGTCGCTTTGTGCGGCCATCAAGGCGAAGATCCGGCGGAAGTAAGCCTGGCGCAACTTCTCCCGGCCCCTGACTTGCTCGACAGTGTGGACGCAGCCGTTGAAATGGAGCGGATCCTCGATGCGCGCATACAAACGCACCTTGCCCAGGTTGACCTGGTGCACGGCACCGTCGTACGAAGCGGTGTAACGGAACCGCAACTCCACATAGACCACGGCCGGATTGCCGGTCGGGAAGATCCGGCATGGCCGGGCTTCGAGATCGGCGAAACGCGCCGTGCCCAGTGCTGAATCGTCCTGGCCGGTCCGGTGTTGCACCAGCGGAATATGCGGGATACGCCGCGCGAACTCGTTGACCAACGCATGTTCCCGCCTCAGCACCCTCTGCAGAGCCGCTTCGGAAAGCCTCCGATCGTTGCGGGCAGAAGAGAACAGGCGGGAATGCAGGTACGCGATCAAGGGGTTTCTTATGGCGTCATGAGACCGGAATCAGCCCGAAGCACTTTACTGGAGGCATCCGGGCGCGGCAAGTCGGCGAATCACCCCGCGCATCTCGGACCTTCGGGCAAGGACTCAGCCCTCCAGGCCGACGACCAGGGCCGCCAGGCCGGCAAGCACCACCACGGTGATCAACATCCAGCGGATCATCGCTCGTCGCGCCGCTTCGGCACCTTCGGATTCAAGCCGCTGAAATTCGTGCTCGTTCAGCGCTGTTTCGGCGGCATGCTCGGGATCTTCCAGCAGCGCGACAGCGTCTTCGGCCTGCTCGGGCAGCACGGCCCAAAGCGCGGCCCGGAACTGGCCCTGGTGAGCCAGGTTGAGCCTGAGCGAGGTCATGTCGGAGACATGCGTGGCAATGCCGCGCGACCGCAGAAACGCGGCACGTTCCTCAGCCTCCGAGCGCGAGGCAAACTTTGCGATCATCTGCATGGCAACAAAACTACCATGATCGGCAGATGGCGACGTGGATCACGGGGCCTTGCTATCATCGGTCGCATCGCTCCCCGGAGAAACACGATGTCAATCCGCAAACCATTCCGCGTTCGAGCCTTGGCGGTCATACTGATCACAGCCGTTCTGGCCATCGCACCCGCGCTCGCTCAGAACACCGCCAAGCCCATCCTGCACGGCAAGCACTGGGTGGCCGTGACCGGCAAGCCACTGGGCGCGACCGCCGGCGCGAAGATGTTCGAGCGCGGCGGAAACGCTGTCGATGCCGCGGCGGCGATGCTCGCCGCTACCGCCACCATGTGGGACACGCTCGGCTGGGGCGGCGAGACCCAGGCACTGATCTACAACCCCGAGACCGGCGAAGTCATCGGCGTCAACGGCGTCGGCGTGGCACCGACCGGGGCGACGCCGGAGTTCTTCCGCGACCAGGGCATGCTCTACCCGCCCGAGTACGGCCCGCTGGCTGCAGTCACCCCCGGCACGCCCGGCAGCCTGATGGTGATGGTCGCCGAATACGGCAAGCTCAGTCTGGCCGAGGTCCTCGCCCCCGCCATCGAGATGGCCGAGGGCTATCCCATCGAAAAAGCGCAGGCAGACAACATGGAGCGCCGGCGCGAAGTGATCGAGCAGTGGCCATCCTCCAGAGAAGTCTTCCTGCCGCACTACGACCCGGAAAATCCGGACCAGCGGGCCGCGCCACGCGAAGGCGAAGTCTTCGTCCAGGAAGACCTTGCCAATACCCTCAAGAAACTGGTCGAGGCAGAGCAACAGGCGCTGGACGAAGGCAAGAGCCGCAAGGAAGCCATCCAGGCCGCCTACGATCGTTTCTACACCGGCGACATTGCCGAGGAGATCGTCTCGGCTACGCGCGAGGCTGGCGGCCTGTTCACCCTGGAAGATCTGGCCGAGTGGGAGGTCAAACTCGAGGAGCCCGTGACCACCGACTACCGCGGCATCGACGTCTACAAGCTCACGACCTGGACCCAGGGCCCGGTGATGCTACAGGCGCTCAACATCCTGGAAGGATTCGACCTCAAGGCGATGGGTCACAACTCGGCGCGCTATATCCACACGCTCTACCAGGCCATGAACCTGGCCTTCGCCGACCGCGATTTCTACTACGGCGACCCTTACTTCCCTCCCGAAGAGCCGATCGAGGGCCTGCTGTCGAAGGACTATGCGGCCGAACGGCGCAAGCTGATTCCCGAAGACCAAAACCTGACCGAATACCTGCCCGGCAATCCGTACCAGTTCCAGGCCGGCGACAACCCGTACGAGGAACTGCGCCAGAACTGGCAGATCGTGCCGCCCGACGCCGAAGCCGAAGGCGAGGAAGGCTTCCAGCAGGCGCATCTCATGGACTTCGAGGAAGGCTTCCGCGCCGGCACCACCGCGATCCAGGCGGCCGATGCCGACGGCTGGGTCGTTTCCATCACTCCGTCGGGGGGCTGGGTACCGGCCTTCATCGCGGGTGAATCCGGCATCGGCCTGAGCCAGCGCATGCAAAGCTTCGTGCTCGACGAGGCGCTCAACCCCTACAACGTCGTTGCACCCGGCAAGCGCCCGCGCGTGACGCTCACCCCCTCGATGGCCCTCAAGGACGGCAAGCCCCTGATGGCGTTTTCGGTGCAGGGCGGCGACACGCAGGACCAGAACCTGCTGCAATTCTTCCTCGGCATGGTCGAGTGGGACATGAACGTGCAACAGGCCGCCGAAGGTCTGGGCAACATCATGAGTTACCAGATGCAGAGCAGTTTCGGTGCCCATCAGGCCGAACCCGGCCGGCTGGAGGTTCCGAAGGAAATGACTACGCCTTACACCCGGGCAGCATTGTCGAAGATGGGGTACGACGTCGAAGTGGTGGAACGCGTCTACAACCCGACCCAGGCGATCTGGTTCGATTGGGACAATGGCACCATGCAGGGCGGAGCCAGCGATCAGGGCGAGGATTACGGCATTGCCTGGTAGGCCGGACGTCCTCTGCTGCAACTTGCCTCGATTAGCGGCAGTGCTTTGCCTGTGTGCGGCGATGCCGTCGGTACTGGCTGAGCCGGCCGGACTGCGCGAGACTCCGGAACGCTGGGGACTGGCCATCGTGGATGTCGAGACCACCGGCCTGGATCCGGACCATCACGAGGTGATCGACCTGGGTGCGATCTATACCGATCTGGAAGGCAATGAAATCAGTCGCTTCTTCGTCCGCATCCAGCCGGATCACCCGGAACGAGTCAGTGACGTCGCCAAGAGCATCAACGGATTCTCGGTGGAGCGGTGGCAGTCTCTGGACGCAGTGACCCCCGAAACTGCGGCAAGTCGATTCGTGGCATTTCACAAGGAGGTGTCGTCGAGCCGGCAGTTCCTGTTCACCGCCTACAACGCCAGTTTCGATCGGCGCTTCCTGAATGCGCTGCTCCTGCGCCTGGAAACCGAATTCCTCGATCTTTACCCGTACTACACGCTCGATCTTCCGTCCATGGCCTTTGGTGCCGGAAGTCCATCCATGATCAATGCGGAAGTTGCAGAGCACTTCGATGTGTCTCCGGAAACAAGGGACCCGCTGCAACACACGGGCATCTCGGGCGCCGAATGGAATCTGGCGCTGTATCGCGCCATGCTCGAAGCCGGTTTCGGGCCGGCTTCACGGGGCAAGTGAATGAGTTCGCGACAGCCTGGCGCCGGTGACATAGAGCGCAGGGTCGTCACGGCACATACGGCTTCGAGGGCAATGGTGCTAATCTCCTGAGAACCAACAAGCAAGAGGGACCCAAGCCATGACCACGGAACTCTACTATCTGACCCTGAGCGCACTGCTTGCTGCATTCCTATGGGTGCCCTACACCCTGAACGTGATCGCCGCCAACCCGATCACCGACGCCGTCGGCTATCCCGAACAACCACTGAGAATGGCACCCTGGGCCGAACGGCTGAAGAAGGCGCACTACAACGCGGTCGAGAACCTGGTCGTCTTCGCCGCACTGATACTGACCGCCCACCTGCTCGATGCCGGCAACGGCATGACCGAGGCCGCGGCCATGACCTACTTCTGGGCACGCGTCGTGCACGCCGTCGCCTACACCGCGGCAATACCCTGGGTCCGCACCCTGGCATTCGCAGTCGCCTGGGCGGCCATGGTCCTGATCGCCTGGGTAATCCTGCACGGCTGAACGAGCGTCACTCGGAGTCGATAGCGGGACCAGGCTACAAGCGCACCGCTTCTCCTTGGAGAATGCTGCCTGGGCACTTCGCAACGGGCGCGAAACCCCATCGGCGTCAATGGGTGGAATGCGTGGTCGTTCACCCTGACCTTCGACGAACCGGCCGAGCTGATCCGCTATTTCTGCGAACTTCACGGTGGCCTAGGCGGCACGGGCATGTCGGGCACGATTACGGTTGAGTCCGCCGAGCCGGACGACCAGGTGTTCGCAGACCGCTTCGAGCAGCTCTGAGGACGCACCCTTGAGCTAGCCTCCCAACCCAGATAGCCACCCGACTAGCTGGCTTCTTGGTTCGGCTCTGGCTAATCCTTTATCTGAATGGAGATATCGCCACTTCTCTCATAGTGGGCCATCTTTATTTCTTCCAATCTGGCCCCATTTCCAAGCAGGCGGATTGCTTCTTGCAAGTCTCTTTCAGAAATATGATTGCGTTTCATGCTTTCCCATTGGATCTCGCCGTCTTTTACCAGGATTTGGAAGTTTCCCTTCACCAGGTCACCAACAGAGTCCCATCTGAAGGAAGTCACCGCCATCAACCAGTGAAGGAACACGAGGGTAAACGCGGCAATGATCGAGGCAAAGAATGGTGCATTCCCGGTAATGGTCCTGCCCAGTATCGAGCCGAGAACAATTCCTAGAACGATGTCAAACGCGGTGTGCTTACCAAAGATCCTCTTCCCCCCAAGACGCACCATGATGATCGCGAGAAAGAACACGATGGTGGCCCGGACTGCCGCTTGCCACCAAAGAATGGTCTCCTCACCACTTCCGATTAGATATTGAATCATTTCCATTTTGGCTACTCCTGGACTCAACCGCTAATACTGACGCCTCTGAAGTGGCGCAAATCGGGACAATCATAGCCCCTGCGACCCACCTATACCGGAAAGGCTCTTATACGGAAAGCTCTAGCTTAGTCACCGGATCAATAAGGTTGCCCGCACTCGTTTGGAGAAACGAGTGCGGGCGCCACGTGCTTCGATCGATTCGGGTGAGGGAGCCCGGTCACGATGCGTTCATCCGACTGAGCGGATAAATGCGCGTGGTTCTGGATGCTCCTTGCGAGCAGCCAATGCCAGATTGCCAGACTCCGGAACGGATCGTCAGTGCGGTAGCGCACAGATCCTGCGGCTCCTGACGGCTGAATATCAACTCGGCCGGAAACTGCCTGAATGCCTGGTGCAAATGCAACGAAATTCTGATGTTATGCAGCAGCGGGGCTCACCCACCAGGCCCTGCCCAAGGAGAACAATATGCCTTTAGAACGAACTCAAGACAGCATGCTGGGCGATCTACTAAAAATCGTATTAGCAGTGATTCTACCGCCCCTTGGTGTATTTCTCGAGGTTGGTCTGGGCAAGCACTTCTGGATCAATATCATTCTTACATTGCTCGGATTTATACCCGGCATTATTCACGCGGTTTATATCATCGCCTCCAGATGAAACTGGAACATGCCTGCAAAAAACAATCCAGATTCCATAAATCGTGAGACGCTGATAAAACTTCAGAAACTCTCGGACTTGATGGATAGGGCCTTTACCATACCCGGAACAAATGTTCACTTCGGCTTGGACTCCATTGTCGGCCTGATTCCGGTGATTGGAGATACTTTAACCGTCGCGGTATCAGGCTACATATACAGTTTCGCCAAACAGGCTGGCGTTCCCGGACGTAAACGGATGCGAATGGCCTGGAATATCTTTATCGACTGGCTGGTCGGACTCATTCCCCTGTTAGGAGATATCTTTGATGTTGCGTTTAAAGCAAACAGCAAGAATGTCCGTATCATCATGACACACGTTGAAAGTCATATTGATACCGATACCATGGGCTTTGATTATGAGCGTACAGCCTGATACAAGGCGCCGGTCGCCCCGGACCCCGGTCGCTGTTCCGTGTTTCACTTTGTCTATGATATTCGCTCTTACGATTACCCCCTCCTTATCTCTTGGCCAGTCAGCATGCTCGGGAATTCACGTGGAAATTATGGATATCAAGAACAGCACCGGGACCGTAGCATGCGCACTTTTCGATGCACCAGAGGGTTTCCCGACTGAGTTTCTCCGCCATGCGACGCGCATCATGATGATGAAAATCGAGGACACGAAGGGACGCTGCGACTTTCTGGATATAGAACCCGGCACGTATGCCTTGGCCGTCATTCATGATGAAAACATGAACGGCAAGATGGACACCAACTGGCTGGGAGCCCCCGAGGAAGGCTATGGCTTCTCATCGGGGGCAAAGGTCTCCATGAGCGCGCCCTCGTTCGAGGACGCGAGCTTTTCCTACGATGGGGAAAACTTGGATCTTACGATCAGTTTGAATTACTAGAAGACCCATGGATCCCTGAGTTGAGCGGGGCAGCTGTTTCCTGCGCGGACTGTAGGCAACCCGCAGGACAGCGGCGCGGGCGGGCGGATTTTCTCGCTCGAGATCTGGGACCGGAGCTCGCTCCGGAAGTGATTTTCAGCGATCGGTTTGAAGGGTCGCCGACGTTATAAGTACATGGCGTTGGCAGGGCCGTGCCAAGCTGCTATACGAGATCCCGGCACAAGGCCGGGATGACAGATCAACTCAATTTTGTAGTTTCGACGCCAGGATTTTGACGCCGCGGCGTATCTCTGCCGGCGGTGCAGCGGTGAAGCAGAGGCGGATGTGTTCGGGGTAGGGGCCAAAACTGGGACCGGGGGCGACCAGTACGCCGGCCTCGGCCAGGTCGCCGAGAAAACCGTCCAGACCTCGATCATCAAGGGCGTGCGAAACATCCGGGAACAGGAAGGTACTGCCCTTGGGTTCTGGCAGCTTGAGGGCCATGGCGGCGTGCCGGCCCAGTTCGGCATATTTCTCACGCGCATTCGCGACCCAGTCGTCGGCCGCACCGTCAAGTGCTTTCAGGGCGGCCAGTTGCGAGGCCGAGCAGGCCGAATAGTTGATGTTGGTCATGATGCGCTTGACCGCATCGATGGCCTCATTGGGGCCGGTCAGGTAGCCGCAGCGGTTGCCGGCCATGCCGTAGGCCTTGGAGAAGCTGTGTACGGAGATCGTGTTGTCCGGCGAGAGCGAACGGGTGTAGACGTGTTCACCTTTGTAGACGTAGTCCTCGTAGACATCGTCGGAGAAAATCCAAAGATTGTGCTTGCGCGCCCACTTGCTCATCGCTTCGAGCCAGTCGCGCGGCAGTAGCCGGCCGGTGGGGTTGTGCGGGGTGTTCCAGTAGACAGCTACGGTCTTGTCGCTCCGGTGCTGCTCGAGACGTGCGACGGCTTCTTCGGCGGCCTCAACCTCGGTCATCATGGGCACGTCCACCGGCGTGGCACCGAAGGCGCGCACGCTGCCAGCGATCAGCGGCCAGTAAGGGGCGATCAACAACACCTCCTCTCCGGGCGATACGAGGGCGCCGACCACCGCGGCCAGGCCGGCCGTCGCGCCGCCAGTGACCAAGACCTGGCTGCGTTCGGTGGCGATACCAGTGCGCTCGCCGTGGACTTCGGCGATGCGATCGCGCAACTGTGGATAGCCCGGCACGGGCGAGTAGCGGTGCATGCCGGGATGGTCGTCGATCGTTAGGTCCTGCATGCGGCAGCCGTCTGCAGGTTCCATCCAGGTGTCGCCGACATGCAGCGGCACCGGGGGCCGGCCGGAAGCGGGCTTTTTCTTGAGTCCGGAATAGACCGAGCCCTTTACGCCCTGCACGGACTCGGCGATCTCGGGGAATCTGGGCATATCCTCTCCATGGGAGTGATTCGATGGCTCCAATGTAGAATTTGTCGCCATGAAACTCAAACCAGAACACAGGACTGTCATTGCTTACGTGGTCGCGTTTGTGCTCCTGGGAGCGGGACTCGCCGCCACTGGGTGGTTCCCCCCGGGATACGAAAAATTGGCCTTCCCGATTGCGGCATTGATCATCCCGGTGACCGTCGTGGTGGTGTTGGTACTCATCGACTATTGAGGGGTCTGGAGAGAACCACGAAAGTCAGGATGAAGATTGTTCGAAGGTGTGAGTCAGGGCGGATTGATCGACCGGAAGCCTGCTTGAAGCGCGCTGTAGCCGGAGAAAGCCAGCAGTCCCAGGCCCATGGCGCCCAGCAATATTCGGCCATGGGTGTGCGCGAGCAACCAGTCCAGGGCGCCCTCGAGCCCCTGCGTTTCGTCCGGGGTCACTCTCCAGGCGGCCAGTATCAGAAGATAGCCAATGATGAGAAAGACGAGACCGCGTGCGTAGAGACCTGTGCGGCAGACCGGATCGGTCCAGCGGCGCTTGTCGGAGGGGATTTGAAGAAACCGGTCATACTTTTTCCGATAACCCTTGACCAGATGTGCAACGCCCGCACCCAACACCGCGATACCGACGACCGCCACCGCCCAGCGGCCCGCCGGTTGCGACATCAGCCAGCCAACCCAGGTTCGGGAACCGTTGTCGCCGCTGTCATAGACGACGAAGATGCCCAGTTGGAAGACAATGTCGAACATGAGCAACGCCAGCAACAAATGCAGGATGCAGCTGACCAAAAGCCCCATGCGCACCACCAGCCCCTTGAGCGAGCGTCCGTGATCATCGGTGTCGAACACCGCCTCGGCAAAGCGCCACATCGAATAGCACAGCAGCCCGAGCAGAATCACCACCAGCAGGGTCGAACCCCCAGGATGATTCAGCAGTTCACCGAGCGCGCCGCGCGTGCTCTTCGGTGTCATCAAAAGCGCAAACAGGCCCAGCAGCACGTAAACCGCCGCACGCGCCGCATAACCCACCCGCGCCAACAACGTGAAAATTCGTTCGTACGTCTCGACGAGGCGGCCGCTACGTGCCCGTGGTGATGTGACCATCGATGATCCTCGCCGGGAAAGAGTTGGTGCAACAGCATCTTCGTGTTGTCACGATAGATCGCTCTCGACTCCGGCAGCCAGTATAGACCGGGCCCCATTGATGAGGCCGCTGACCAGAAATGGAGTCAGGGTCCCTGATTGCGTGAATTGGAGCCATCTGGATGACCTGGCGCGCTGCGCCTGGACCGAATCAACTCGGCGAGGGCAAACCCGACCAGCAGCCAGAACCCGCCTACGAGGAACCCGGCAACCACGTCGCTGGTGTAGTGCAGGCTCAGCAGCATGCGGCTGAAACCGATGAGCACGATCAGCACCGCCGACCAGAACACGATCTCGAAGCGCCGCCGGACCGTGACTGCCTCTCTTGAGAGCACATAGGCGATGAAGCCGTAGACGGCAATGGCGCTGGTAGCGTGGCCGCTGGGAAACGAGGGCGTAACGGCTATGATTTCGGTCAGGAACTCCGGTCGCTCGCGACCAAAGCCATATTTGCCCGCGTAAGTCGTCATCTGCGAGCCAAGCACCACCACCCACAGCGGCATCACGAGGTGTCCATGACGAAGCGCCAGCAGCAGGCCGGTGGTGACGGCCGCCACAGCCACAACGGCTGAAGCATTGGCCCATTCGGTGATGAAGGCAAAGACATGCACAATTTCGTCGGTGCGGAAGACGGCAAGGGCATCGTTGATACCCTCATCCATCCTGACCAGCTCCTCGGCCTCGCGCAGTTCATCGATCAGGCCGCCGAGCAGGGCAGCGATGTAGACGGCAGCCAGCACCATCAGCGTAAGCGCCAGACCAGTGAATTTTCTCGGAGTCAGGCGTGCTTCGATCAAAGCCATGGTGCGCGGAAACATCTTACCCAGGTTGGCGCGTGTCGAGCGGAAAAGCTCACCCGGCCGCCCCGTTGTGGCCACTGAACTGGCTTTGGCAATCAAATGATTGGTGCTTTTGAGCGACAACCAGGCCAGCCAGCGGACGAGGATCAGGGCGACGACCAGCGTGGCCAGAAAGATCAGGTTGGTTTCCAAACCGGGCGCCTTCGCCATGTTTTTCTCGGTTTGAATATACCCCGGCGCCCGCACGAATGCGTAGGTTCGCAGCCAATTGGTCCCGGGAGGTCACAAGGGCCAAGATTGGACGTTTCCATCCAATTCGGATCGGGATTGACGGCCGAGGCCGTATAATCGCGGTTTGATCTTCATTGTGAATGCTGCTGATGCTCCGCCTGCTCCACCCTTTGATGGCGCTATTGCTGATGACCGCCTTGCCGGCCCTGGCCGCGCAGCAGGCGTCGGGCAGCAATGAATGGGCAAAGCTTGATCGCGAATTCGGCCAGATTCTGGAATCGGCGGCTGTGCCGGGTGCAGCCTGGGCCGTCGTGCGCGACGGGCATATCGTGCACGCGACCGGATTCGGCGTGCTCAGCAGCGGCGGCACTCGACCGGTAACACCCGAATCCGTCTTCCGCATCGCCTCGGTGTCCAAGACTTTCGCGGCCCAGCTCACCGGCCAACTTGTGTCCGAGGGCACGCTGCGCTGGAACGACCCGGTCCGGCGTTTCGTGCCGCAATTCACCCTGGCCCGGCCCGATCATGCGCAGCGGCTGACCATCGAACACCTGCTCGGCCAGTCCGCCGGCATCGTGCCCAACGCCTACGACAACCTGCTTAACGCCGGGCGCACGCTTGATCAGATCCTGCCTCAGTTTGGCCAGGTCGAGCCGATGTGCCCACCCGGTGAGTGCTACTCCTACCAGAACGTGCTGTTCTCCCTGCTCGAGCCAGCGATCAAGGCCAGCACCGGGCGCGACTACGCCGAGTTGCTGGAAGAGCGCCTGTTCGAACCCCTGGAGATGCAGCAAGCTTCGGTCGGCCTGGCCGGTTATCTGTCGGACCAGAACCGCGCAACGCCGCACGTCAAAGTCAATCGCTGGCGCTGGGCGCCGACGGACGTCAACGAGAACTACTACCGGGTTGCACCTGCAGCCGGGATCAATGCCAGCGCCCTCGACCTGGGCCAGTGGTTGATCGCCCAAATGGGGCATCGTCCCGACATCATTGCCCCTGAACTGGTCGGCGAGCTGACGCGAAAACGCCTGCGCACGGCCCGTGACATGCGCCAGAAGAGCTGGCGCGGCCTGCTGACCGATGCCCACTACGGCCTGGGCTGGCGGATTTACACCGTCGGCGATGAAGATATCGTCATGCACAGTGGCTGGGTCCGCGGCTTCGTCGCCCAGGTGGGCTACTCACGCGACCGTCGTACCGGTATTGCAGTCCTTTTGAACGCCGAAACCTCCGCACTCAACGCCATGACCGCGCATTTCTGGAAGCAGACACTGGCCGAACCGTCGCTCATCGCCCGGGATGAGCGACCAGGCGCCGAACCCCGCCCTGGCAATTCCGCCACGCCGATTGCTGCTATTTCCGGGCGAACCGACATCGCCGAAGGGCCATGAAACCTTCCGTCCTGCTCGGCACCGCCACAATCCCGGACACCAACAAGCAGATGCTGCTCTACCAGCACGAGGTGAAGTTCTCGATCACCATCCCCGGTCGGGGCGAGTTGATGAACAGCCGGGTCAACGGGTCTGAAAAGGCGCTGGCGGAGCTGACCTGCGAGCGGATCAAGAATGTCTCGAATCCGCGATTGCTTATTGGCGGCCTGGGCATGGGCTTCACGCTGGCCTCGGCCCTGAAAGCAACCGGACCCGACGCCGAAGTGGTCGTGGCCGAGCTGGTACCGGAAGTGGTCGACTGGAACCGTGACCTGATGGGCGAACCGGCCGGTCATCCCCTGGCCGACCCACGCACCACCGTCTACGTGGGCGACGTCAGTGACGTGATCCGCAAGCCCGAAAGCGGCTTCGACGCGATCCTGCTCGACGTCGATAACGGGCCCGAGGCACTGATCCGGCGCGAGAACGACTGGCTCTACTCGACCGCCGGACTGGCCGCCATCGCCCGCTCATTGCGGCCCGGCGGCGTTCTGTCGATCTGGTCGGCCGGACCCGACCGCCTGTTCGTCAAGCGTATGAAGCAGGCTGGCTTCCAGGTCGACGAACGCGTCGTGCGCCCTCACCGGGCTGGCAAGGGCGCACGTCATTTCATCTGGTTCGGCACGCTGAGCGAGTGATCGCTTACTCGACCGTAAATACTTTGTGCATCTCGCCGGCGTTGATTTCCGAAATCCACAGGTAACGCCCGGGGGACAGGTCGACGGTCAGGTAACCGTGATTGCCGGCTTCCATGTGCTCCACGCCGCCGAGGAATTCCACCGGTGCGGGCGCGCGCAGGCCGCCGACGTTCGACCAGTCCATCCAGAAAACAATCTCTTCAAGATCCGAGTCCTCCCCGAGCCGCGCCAGGTTGACGTCATAGGGCATGAACGTCTCGGGGCGGTCGTTGATATCGACCCGAATCGTCTGCCGGCCGGCAGGCAAGGTCTCGGGTGCCTCGATCCCGTCATTCGAGATGGCAATCGTAAAGTCGGACTCGGGTTCGACACCCTCGTCTTCCTGATCGGTCACCTCGACCTGGGTCAGCATGCCCATCGAAGTGTGCCAGGTACCGTCGGTCGACTTGACGTAGCACTCCATCAGGTAAGTGCCCGCTTCCGGTACCCGGAAGCTGGACTGGGTCGTCTTGCCAGGCGCCACCAGACCTGCGCCGCCGATATAGGTCATCTGCAAGCCCCATTCGGGGATGTTCTCAACCAGGAAGTTGCCGATATCGGCTTTTTCAATCTCGCCATTGCGAATACCCGCCATTACAGCGTCGAATGCCGGCACCACTTCGCGGCGCTGGTCTTCGATGGTCCTGCCTTCGGCGAGGCGGTACATGATCACGAAATGGGTCTGCTGGCCCTGGTTATCGAGGCGCATGGTGTACCAGCCAGTATCCATCTGCTCGGGCGCCTCGATGGAGAAGTCCCGCGCAATAACGTCGATCACACGCTCTTCTGGTGCATCCGGTGCGGCTTCGGCACCTGCTTCAACGTCGTCCTCAGCCGCATTCGACGGCGTCTCAGACGCGTCTGGTTTTCCCGGCTCTTCCTGTTCCTGCGAAGTGTCCGCACCGCATCCGGCCAGGCTGAATATCAGTGTCGCGAGAATCAATGCCCTTAATGTCGATACATTTTTCATGACGTCCTCCCGTCAATAGGCAGAAGTTGCGCTCTCACGGTTGCGCCGGCAGCTCAATGGGTTTCGGTCGCACCGCGATGGAGCAGTTCGAGCCAGCGATCGGGCGGGATAAAGCCACCACCCCACTGCTCGTCGAATTCCGAGGTAATGCCTGCGGCCTGGATCTCCTCCAGGGACATGCCCTGCTCGATCGCATCGCCGAGCCGTTCGTGAACGATCTTCAGCATCTCATGATAGCCGAGCAGTTGCTCACGGTCGATGAGCGGCCCGTGCCCTGGAATGATGGCAGTGTTTTCGTCGGCCAGTTCGGCGATACGCTCCACACCTGCAATCACGCCATCAAGGCTCCCGCCAGAGTCGACATCGACAAAGGGATACAAGCCGTAGAAAACCACGTCACCGGCATGGATGACATTGGCCTCGGGCAGGTGTACCACCGAATCGCCATCGGTATGCGCATGCGGCAAATGGAAGCTGCGAATCTCGTGGTCACCCAGGTAAAAAGAGATTGCGTCATTAAAGGTCACCACCGGCAGGGCCCCATCGGCAGATGCCGGCGTGGTGCGGCCGAAGAACTCACTCACCTGCTCGCTCGACATGCGTTCGCGCACGTTATCGTGGGCAACTACCAAGGTGCCCTTTGCAGCCAGGTTTTCGTTGCCCCCGGTGTGGTCACCATGCCAGTGCGTATTGAGCACGAACTTCACCGGCTGGTCGGTGACGGAACGAACCGCCGCCAGAATCTTGTCGGTCAACGGCGCGTACTGATCATCAATCAGGAAGGCCCCGTCTTCGGACACCACCAGGCCGATGTTGCCACCGCGGCCGGTGAGCATATAGACACCCTCGGCGACCGTCTCGACGCCGATCTCGACATCTTCCATGGATTGTGCAGACAGCAACCCGGAAGCGAGCAACAACCCCGCGAAGAGGGCGATTCCAGTGATTCGATGCAGCATGAGATTCTCTCCCTGCTCAGGACTCTGAGCGTTTCATCCTACCAATTCCACGTTACCCGGGCCTTTTTGGCCGAAGCCGCTTCACCCGCCGGGCTGCTCGTCCAGTCTTTGCTCGAGCCTTTCTGCCCTGGCCAGGAGCGGATGCCCTGCGACTACGTCACTGGCCTGCAAACGGACGGCAGCAATCTCGACCAGTTCGCGGGCACCTTCCGCCTCGGACATGGACAGCAACTGCTCGGCACGCCGGATTTCCAGCCGGGCGATCACGGAGACGTCTCCAGGTTCCAGGCGCGCCTGTTCGATCAAGGAGTCAGGAATAATCGAGGCCTCGACATCCGTCAGCCCGGCCATGGCACAGGCTGCCTCGGCTTCGGCCAGCGCCCGCGAGCTCTCCGACACCAGCGCCGAGCGAGCGTTATCGAGTAATGGCTCAGCCTGCGTCGGTTGACCGATCTCGCAGCGGTAGCGTGCCAAATCGGCCTGCGCCTCGGCGATACGGCCCGGTGGAGCTTCCTGGCCCATGCTCATCCGCTCGATAGCCACTTCAATGCTCTCAGCGGCTTGTTGATATCGATGGGCATCGCCATAGAGCTCTGCACGGTAATAATGGATGAAGAAATCTTCCTCGACCGTATCGAGATCGAGCAGGCGACGCCACTCCTCGGCGCTGCGTTCGATCAACCGTTCGGCTTCCTCGAACCGCCCTTGCCATCGCCGGATATCGGCCAGGCCCAACAGGCTGGTAGCACGCGTGCCCTGGGGCAAGTCGCCGAATGGTTCGAGCAAGTCCAGCACTTCATTGTGACGGAACTCGGCCAGCCGATACTGGCCGATCTGGGCGTGCAGGCCGGCCAGGTTCACGAGCGTGGTAGCCAGTGACAATGGACTCACCTGTTCATCGGTGCGCTTGAGGCGCAGCACTTCCTCGAATTGTGAAATGGCCCGTTCGAACTGACCGGAACGCCCGGCCACCACCGCCAGGTCACCGGCCAGACGCAGCTGCAGATCGTCAGTGTCTGCCCTTGAGCGAGCCGAGCGCTGGACGTCCTCGAGGATTTCGGCGGCACGCTCGTGCTGTTCTCGCCGCATGTGAAGTCGACCGAGATCGCGCTGCATCTCCAGACGCTCGATCGCTTGCGGATTGTGTCGATCAAGCATCGCAATGGCGTGCTCGAGCGCCGATTCCATGGCATTGAATTCATTCCGGAGACGCGTCCGGTCCACGTCCAACATCGCCAGCCGAATCGCCAGAGCTTGATGAGCTTCGGTGTCAACCAGGCTATGCGCTTCCTCGATAAGGACATCAGCCTGATCGAGCTGCTTGCGCGAGAGCAGGATCCCGGCGAGCGTCAGCATCAAATCCGCTCGTACCTCGGGCGGACCGGTTACCGGATCGCGCGCTTGCTCGATACCCTGCTCGACGATCTGACGAGTGGTGGGCATTTCGTCCGGCGGCAGGTCAGGAATCTCGGCTTCGAACAAATCGAGCAGGAAGCGATTGGTGGCTTCCGCCCGCGCCTGTGATGCCTCGGCCGCTTGGGCATTACGCTCGGCCCGATCTGCGGCAAGGCGCGCGCGGTCCGCCTGCCAGAACGCCACTGCTGTCCCCGCCAGCAGGGCCACGACAGCGAGAACGCCTGCCGTAGCGAGGCTGCGATGGCGACCGAACCAACGTCTGAAGCGATAGACACTGCCACCCTTACGCGCGGCCACCGGGAAACCATCGGACCAGCGATCCAGGTCATCGAGCAAGGCTTCGACACTGCGGTAACGGTTCTCCGGTTTGGCGGTCAGGGCCTGCCCGATGATGGCATCGAGATCGGCATCGTCGCTGGTAAAGGCGCGCACTCCGACATCTCCATTCGACTCGGTAAACCCGCCGCTGATCAGGCGAGTTTGTTCTGGCGCCGAGCGAATGCCATGTCCGGCAATCAGCCTGAAGAGTAAGGCGCCCAGGGCGAAGACATCGTCGCTGATCGACGGCGCTCGACCGGCCAGACGTTCGGGAGAAGCGTAGCCGGGAGAACACCAGCGCATCGGCTCAACCGCAGTTGAGGAAGAAGTCGAGTCAGCCAGGCGCGCGGCAATGCCGAAATCCAGGAGCCTCACCCGCCCGTTGTCGTCGACCAGGATATTGCCGGGCTTGATATCGCCGTGAGCCACCAGCGCGCGATGACAATAGGACACTGCGTCGGCCACCTGCCGGAACAACGCGATCCGCTCATTCCGCGATGGTTCATGACGATCGCACCAGGCATCCAGGGCGAGTCCGTCCACGAATTCCATGGTCAGCCAGCCCACCCCGTCCTCGCGCACACCGCCGTCGACGAGCCGTGCGATTCCGGGATGCTCGAGTTGCGCCAGGGTGCGCACTTCCTGCTCGATGACGGACTGGGCATCCGCATCAATGGCATCCGGATCGAGCACCTTGATAGCCACCCGCATCTCGAAACGGCCGTCGGCGCGCTCGCCTTCGAGCACCAGACCCATGCCGCCCCGCCCCACGTGCTCGCGTGCCCGCCAGGGTCCGAACTGCTGACCGACAAGCTCTTCCGGGGCGGGGCCGCCCGGTGCGCCGCTCAATCCACGGGCAAGATCGTCGATTCTGCGATCAATGATGAGCGAGCGGTCGGCGTCGTGAGCCTCGAGCAATTCGTTCAGCCACCGGCGCACGGAATCGGGGACATCGCGACCGGCCATGATGTGTTCGCGCTCGCTCGAAGGGCGCGTGGCCAGCTCATCGAACAGGGCCGCGGCCTGCGACCAGACCTGGCGATCAGGGGTCACGGCGCCAATTGCGTGCGCAGGTAGGCCCGGGCACGCGCCCAGTAACGTGCGGCACTACGGCGGGAGGTGACCATCATCTCGGCCGCTTCTTCGAGCGTCGCGCCGCCGAAAAAGCGCAGAACGACCAGCTCCGCCGCGTGGGGATCGAGCCGCTCCAGCCGCTCCAGCGCCTTCTCGAGGGCGAGCAGGTCATCACCCGAATCATTGTTGACGCTCGGCAATAACTCCTCGAACAGAGGTAGTTCCATCGCGCGGTCTCGCTTCTCCGCACCGCGATAGCGCGCATAGTCGACCAGCAACTGCCGCATTGCCAGTGCAGCGGTCTTGAGGTAATGCATGCGATTGTTGGCCGGTGCATCGGACTGCTCAAGCTTGAGCCAGGCCTCGTGCACCAGGGCGGTGGTGTTCATGGTTTGCTGGGGGTTCACCGAACGCGCATTCCGGGCCGCCTGGCGCAACTGGCGATAAACCTGGACGAAGTACTCGTCCCGAGCGGAAGCTCTGGACAATTCCCCCCGAGTATCCCGCTCGACCTCCGTCATTGCGACTCCCTGACCCGTGATTACTCGAAGGCGCCCGAGGCGCGTCTTGGAAGGATTCTCTGCGGTTTTGGCACGGAAATCAAACCAGAGTCACTAGAACCACTGAAACCGCTCCCGATTCGGGACCGGAATCGCCCAACCCATTGATAAAAAAGGACATGACGGATTAATAAATGATTTCCAATGCCGGCCTTGTGCCTGCCGGCCCCCTTCTCGGCGAGGGCTGTCTACGGCGTCACACATCAGGGACGACGAAGTCGTGGAGTACAACCCCGATACGTGGGGAATTCGTTCCAACGGCGGTTGAACTGAATGAGCATCCGAGCTGGCAGCGCGCCGGTTTCGACGCCCTGGCAGCCATCAAGCGCGGCGACCTCATTTTCGCCGATCGGTTCGAGGATTCAACAGGCACCGGGAGCTGGCAGCGCTCCCGGTGCTCTTTATCATGCTTACTTGAGCGTGGCCTTGAGCGAGATCTCGGCGGCAGCCAGCACCTTCGATACCGGGCAACCCTGCTTGGCCGCTTCGGCATGCTTCTGGAACTCGTCGTCATCGATGCCCGGCACCACGGCCTCGGTCACCAGTTCGATCCTGGTGATTCCCGGCCCGTCGTCACCCACTTCGAGATGCACACTGGCCTCAGTCTCGACCGAGTCGGGTGTGTGACCGGCCTCGGCCAGGATGTTCGACAGCGCCATCGAGAAACAGCCGGCGTGCGCGGCGGCGATCAGCTCTTCGGGATTGGAGCCGGTGCCTTCCTCGAAACGCGAACTGAAGGAATACTGACCTTCCCAGGCACCGCTACCGAACGCCATGCGGCCCTTGCCTGATTTGAGGTCACCCTGCCAGTGGGCATTGGCTTTTCTTACGCTCATGTCATCGCTCCTGGTTTGCTGAAGTCAGGACCAATTGTACGCTCCACGCCTGTGAACGGTAGCGCAACGCTAAGATTCGAGCGACGCCGGCACTGTAGGCTCGATACCCGGGTTGGGCGTATGCTTTCACCCATGAGTGGATCGACCCTGTTGCTCACCAATCCCGGCAGCCGTTCCGGCGACGGCGATATCGATCAGGCGGCGGAGAGGCTGCAAGACGGCGGTCGCGTTGAAGTGATCAGGCCGGACAAACCGCAGGAGCTGCCGGATGCCATTCGCGAGCGCGCACGCGAATTCGACCGTATTGTGCTCGGCGGCGGCGATGGCACGATCAACCTCGCCCTCGACGCTCTGCTGGACGTCGACATCCCCGTCGGCATTCTGCCCTTGGGCACCGCCAATGATCTGGCACGATCGCTCGGCATCCCCGGCAAAGTCGATGGCGCCGTCGATGTCATCCTGGCCGGACACCTGTGCCGACTCGACGCAGGCCGCGCCAACGACGTGAGCTTCATCAACGCCATCGGCATCGGCATGGGCCCGCAGATGACGCGCGAGATGGACCCTGAGTCCAAGGCGCAGCTCGGCGTGTTGGCCTATCTCAAGGGAATCGTGGAGGTTCTTCAGCGCAAGCACGTCTTCCACGCCCGCATCGAAAGCGAAGAACGCTCGGATGAAGGTGAGTATATGCAGATCACCATTGCAAACGGCATTCACTATGGTGGCGGCATGACCATCGCCGACGATGCCAAGCTCGACGACGGCCGGCTGGATGTACTACTGGTGCCGAAACAAAGTCATTTGAGCCTGCTGGGCAATGCGCACCGATTTCGCACCGGGGTCACGCGCCCGTCCGATACTCTTGTGCACTGGCGCTGCAGCGAGATCAGCATCGAAACCGGCACCCCGATGGACGTCACGGCCGACGGCGAGATTCTGACCAGAACACCGGTCAAATGCCGCGTCATTCCCTCGTGCCTGTCGATCTACGCGCCGCGCTGAAACCACTTTGCGTCATGACACCATCATGCTCTGCGGGTCGAGCAACTGTACGGACCGGGCCGGGGCGGATAGACTGCATGGCAGCACCATCGTCGAGCAAGCATGGAGCCGAAGGTCATGAACGAACCGATCGTCTACAGCGATGAACAGGCCGCCCTTTTAGACGCCCATGCTCACGCCTGCGCGTTGTCCCAGCGCTACAACCATGCCTGTGATGAACTGCTCGATGGCGGCGAACTCAGGGATCGCCTGAAAGTTCGGCACGAGGCGCTGCGCACCCTTTGCGACACCCTGGAAGCCCGCATCCGTGACAGAGGCATGCTGCCGCACGACATCAACGTCGATCGCGAGGATCTCGCACGCCTGGCTGATCGCTTCCGAGAGTGGCTTGATCACGAACGCCATTCATACCTTCAGCGCGCCCTGGCCGACCGGGAAGCTGAGCTTCTCGATCGCCTCGAGGCTCTGCACGACGCAGGAATCAACGACGACGCGGTGAAGGAAGCCCACGCCGCCGGCCGCCGAATGATCGAAATACTGCAGAAGGACTGAACGCGTTCAGCCGTCCATGCGGCACAGCCCACCCGGCGGTGTCGCCGCCCCAACCATTCTCGGGTTCTGAGAAAATCTTCGGCATAATGTTCGCTCATGGCTGGCGAACGGACTTTCATCCTCACCCCTACCGCGCGCCTGGCGCGGTCCGAGAAGCGGCGCCAGGCGATGGCGCGGCAGGCCGCGGGCGAGCAAGCCTGGCAATCGCCGGAAGTGTTGGCCTTTCCGAGCTGGATCGGCCGACTGCGCGACGACTGGTTTCTGACCGCCGCAGCCCCGCAGGTCCCGATCAGCGCCTCCCAGGCCCTGGTTTTGTGGCAGTCGGTGATCGACCGTGACGTGTTCATCGGCGAACCCCGGGTGGCCGAGATGGTGGCCGCCAGCTGGCGCCTTGTTCACGAGTACTGCATCGATGATCCTGCCGACTGGTCCGATCTGATTCTCAGCGAGGACAGCCGGCATTTCCGCGACTGGTCCGGACGCTTCCTCGAACTGTGCGAACAGCGCGGACTGATCGACGAGTGGGGCTTTGCCGCTCGGCTTCCCGACCTGATCCGGGCCGGCGAGATTGCGCTACCGGAAACCATTCGTCTGTCCGGCTTCGAGCTGGCGATGACGCCGCTGCAGCGCACCATCCTCGAGGCCGCCGAAGCAGCCGGAACACGCATTGAGCCGGGCCCCGCGCGCGAGGGCGCGGGTGTAATTGAAACGGTGACCGCTCACACCGAAGACACGGACGAACTGATCGACGCCGCACGCTGGGCTCGTGGCCTTCTGGAAGCACAACCCGACCAGAGCATCGCCGTCGTCGTGCCCGGCCTGCGTGATCGGCTGGGTACGGTAGAGCGGGTTTTCCGCCAGGTGTTCGACCCGCCAGGTTTCGCGCTGGATGCCGATCGCAACGAGCCTTGGCACATCTCGCTGGGCCCGACCCTGGCACGCTGGCCACTGGTGGCCGACGCCCTGTCCTTGCTCAGGATCGACCCGCACCGCATCAGCCAGCCGCAGGTCGGCACCCTGCTGCGATCCCCATTCCTCAGCGGCTGGGAGGTCGAGTCCCTGGCCCGCGCCAGCGCACTGGCTGCCGTCATCCGCTACCGCCCCTACTGGCTGCACGCCGGGCAGCTCGCCTGGCAACTTGGCGAAAGCGGTGCGAAGCAGCTTTCCGGCAGGCTGACCGAATGGGAGCTGCTTCGGCGCGAGCACCGCGACAAGAGCTTGCCATCGCAATGGGTGGCGCACTTCCAGACGGAGCTCGAAGCCATGGGCTTCGGCCGCGGTCGCGGCCTCGATAGCCGCGAGTTTCAGGTCCTGCAACGCTTTCACGACCTGCTCGAGGATTTCAGCGCACTTGACCTGGTGATCGAGCGACCGATCTCCCGACCCGAGGCCGTGCGCCGCCTGAACGAGCGCGCCGCAACGGCGGCGTTTCGCGAGCGAAACCCCGGCGCCCCGGTCGAAATCCTGGGCGTTGAGGAAGCGCTCGGTTCTCGTTTCGACGCAATCCGGATCACCGGCCTGGACCACCAGACCTGGCCGTCGCCGACACGGCGTGATCCGTTCATCCCCGCCAGCCTGCAAGCCGATGTCCCGGCCGCCAGCGCCGATGGCGCCCTGGAGCGCGCCCGCAGCGAGCTCGACGGCCTGACAAGGGCGGCACCCGCTGTGACCGGCAGCTTCAGCCGCGGCAGTGACGACGAGCAACGTCATCTCACGCCGCTGCTGGCCGACTGCCCGGTCGGGGAAGCCGACGCACTGGAACCCCCGAGGCCGGCCGAAATCGAGACCCTGCCCGAGGACACGTTCGCGCCCGAGCATCCCGGCGGCGAGGTCCGAGGCGGAACATCGGTGCTGCAGCGCCAGTCCGATTGTCCGTTCAAGGCCTTCGCCGAGACGCGCCTGGGCGCCGGCGACCTGACGCCGCCCCGACCCGGTCTCGACGCACGCGACCGCGGCAGCCTGGTGCACAAGGCGCTGGAGCATTTCTGGTCCGAGCTCGACGGCCGCGATGCGCTCGAATCACTCGACGAGACAGCCCTGGGCGAGCGTATTGCCGCTGCCCGCGATGCGGCGCTGGAAGATTTCGCCCGGCGCAGCCCGCTGGCCCTGACCGAGGCCGGGCTGACCATCGAGGCCCGGTGCCTCGAACGCGCGCTATCAGGATGGCTGGCGATCGAGCGCGATCGAGCGCCGTTTTCCGTCACGGCACGGGAGACAAAGATCGATCTGGCCTTCGACCGGCTCCACCTGAGCGGCAAGATCGACCGCATCGACGAACTGGAAGGCGGCGGTTCAGTCGTGATCGATTACAAGACGGGGGCGTCCGGCAAGAACGGCTGGGCGCCGGAGACACACCTGGCCGACGTGCAGCTGCCCGCCTATGCGACAAGTCTTCAGCCCCGTCCCGTCGCCATCGCGTTCGCAAGACTTCGTCCCGACAACATGGGCTTCGACGGCCTGGCCGAGGTTGACGCCGGGATTGACGGCGTGCAGGTCATCGGCGAGATCAAGGGCCGCTCGAAGTTCAGTGAGGTCGAGTCCTGGCCATCACTGGTCGCCGACTGGCGTGGGCACCTGGATGATCTGGCCGCGGACTTCCTGGCCGGTCATTCGCAGGTCGAACCACGCGACAACCAGGTCTGCAAGTACTGCCACTTGCACGCGCTTTGCCGTATCAACGAACGCGTGATCCTGCCGGAGGCTGACGATGAGTGACGACAGGCAACGCAGGCTCGCGGTCGAGCCGCAGCGCTCGGTGATCGTCCAGGCACCGGCCGGATCGGGCAAGACCACCCTGCTGGTCGAGCGCTACCTGGGCCTGCTCGGCGTGGTCGAGGTGCCCGAGGAAATCCTGGCGATCACCTTCACGCGCAAGGCGGCCGCCGAGATGCGCGAGCGTATCCTGCAGTTTCTGGAACCCGGCTACCAGGCGGACGGCCCGCACGAGGAAGCCGCGCTCGCCAAAGCGCAAGCCGTGGCCGGCAAGGTCGCCGGATGGGGCCTGCTCGACAATCCCCAGCGGCTGTTGATCCGCACGATCGACAGCTTCAATCACTATCTGGCGCGGACCATGCCGGTGGCCAGCCAGCTCGGCCCGGTGCCCGCGCCCGCCGAGAACGCTCGCGCCCTGTACCGCGAGGCCGCGCGCCGCGTTCTCACGCGCGCCGACGGCCGCGACGAACTGGCCGAGGACGTCAAGTGCCTGCTGCTGTGGCGCGACCACCGCAGCCAGGACATCGAGGATCTGCTGGTGGCCCTGCTGGGCAAGCGCGAGCAGTGGCTGCGCGCCCTGGGCATGAGCGGCCGTCCCGAACGCGCGGTCTTCGAGCGAACGCTGCAGGAGGTGGTTTCCGACCAGCTCGATACAGCGCGGCAGGCGCTTCAGGCCGGCCTGACCGAAGCGCGCGTCGATCCCGAGGCTCTGCTCGAAGTCCTGCGCCAGGCTGTCGCCAGCCTGCAGGCCGAAGACAGGCCCTCGCCCTTTGACGAAAGCGCCGATCTCACCCACCTGCCCGGGACCGACCCGACCGATCTGCCGGCCTGGCGCGCGCTGGGTTTTGCCCTGCTGACCAACGGGGGCGGCTGGCGGGCCGCACCCAACAAGAACCAGGGCTTTCCGGCGAAGAGCGAGCACAAGGACCGCATCGTGGCGATGCTCGATGCGCTGCGTGGAAACGCTGAACTGGCCGGCTGGATCGATCGTGCGCGCAGTCTGCCCGAGCCGCGCTACGGCGACGAGGAATGGGACGTGCTCGCCGCGATGATCCGGGTACTCGAGGCCACCGCCGCCGAGCTGGAATTGGTGTTCGCCGAAACCGGCCAGACCGACTTTGCCGGCATCGGTGCGGCCGCCCTGCGCGGACTGGGCGATGAAGAAACGGGTTACACCGACCTGGCTCTCTACCTCGACCGGCGTATCCGCCACATCCTGGTCGACGAGTACCAGGACACCAACTGGGGCCAGTTCCACCTGCTGGAGAAACTGGTCGGCGGCTGGCAGCCCGGCGAGCAACGCAGCCTGTTCCTGGTCGGCGATCCAATGCAGTCGATCTACCGTTTCCGCGAGGCCGAGGTCGGGCTGTTCATGCGCACGCGCGAGCACGGCATCGGCGCACAGGCGGTCGAATCCTGCCGCCTGACGCGCAACTTTCGCTCGCGCGCCGAAGTCGTCGGATGGGTCAACGAACGGCTGGGTCCGGTCTTTCCCGAGGTCGAGGACATTTCCGCCGGCGCGGTGAGCTACGCGACTTCCGAGCCGGGTCGCGATGCGGGCGGAAGCGTCGAAATTCTGGCCCGGCCCGACCGTGGCTCGGAAGCGGAAGCCGTGGCGCAGACGGTTGCCCGGGCAATCGACAAGCATCGCGACGACTCGGACTTTTCCGCCGCGATCATCGTGCGGGCACGCTCGCACCTGGCCGACATCCTGCCGGCGCTGGAGCGCCACGATATCGGCTATCGTGCGGTCAAGCTCGACCCCCTGCTGACCCGGCCGGTGGTCCAGGACTTGCTGGCGATCACGCGGGCCATCATCAATCCGGCCGATACCACCGCCGTGCTGGCCGTGCTGCGCTCACCGGCCTGCGGGCTGACGCTGGCCGACCTGCACGCCCTGGCCGGCGACGGCCGATCACTGAATGACGAGAATGCCCTCGAGCGGCTTTCCAAAGACGGCCGCCATCGCGCCGCGCGGGTGTTCGAGGCACTGGCTCATGCGCGGGAACTGTGGCGCAAGCGCTCGATGCGCGACCTGGTCGAGGGCGCCTGGACGCGACTGGGCGGCCCGCAGGTGCTGGCCAGGCCCGAATCGGAAAGACGCGATGCCGAAGCCTGTCTCGGTGCGATCGCCACCGCCGAGGAACAGGATCTGCTCGCCGACTGGAATGCCTTCATGGAGCTGCTCGAAGAGCGCTACACCGAGGGCGATCCGCCCAGCGACGACATCAAACTCGAGATCCTGACCATGCACGGCGCCAAGGGCTTGGAGTGGGACCTGGTGGTGCTGCCCGGTCTCGACCGCGGCACCGGCGGCAACAACCGGGAGATGCTCTACTGGCTGCCGTTCACGCCCGAAGCCGGAGAAGAGCGTGTGCTGCTGGCCCCGCTGCGTTCGGCCGAGCAAGACGACAACAGCGACCTGATCAAGCTGATTCGCACCGAGCAGAAAGAACGCGAAGCATTCGAGCACCAGCGCCTGCTGTATGTGGCGGCAACCCGGGCGCGTGAACAGCTCGTGCTTTCGGCAACACTCGATCCCGAACGCGACGAGATCAATCCTTCCTCGGGCAGTCTGCTGGCGGATCTGTGGCCGACCTGCGGCGGGGACTTTCTGCACGCCCTCGAACAGGCACCCGATGCAGGCAGCTCGGCGCCGAGTGCCGACGCGCGCCCCGACCAGTCCCTGCGCCGGGTGAGTGCCAACTGGCAGCCACCAATCGGCGAGCGCCTGAACTGGCGCCCGGCCCTGCCGCCAAGAGAGCGCGAAGTCGAGATCGAGTTCAACTGGGCCGGCGTGCAGGCCCGGCGCATCGGCACGGTGTTGCACCGCCTGCTAGAACGGGTCGGGCAGGTCGGCATCGAGCACTTCGACAAGAACCGGCAGCAGGCGCTGCGGGATCGCATCCCCGGCCTGCTGAGGGCCATGGGCACCGGCAACCCTGATCTCGAAACTGCAGTGGCACCCATCCGCGAGGCCTTCGATCAGACCATCGAAAGTGACACCGGGCGCTGGATTCTCAGCGGGCGGCATCGCGAGGCCGCCTGCGAGCTGCCGCTGACCGGCGTAATCGACGGTGAACTGGTCAACGCCGTCATCGACCGCACCTTCATCGACGAGCACGGCACGCGCTGGATCATCGACTACAAGTCCGGCTATCACGCCGGCGGCGCGCTCGACGACTTCCTGGCTGATGAGGCCGCGCGCTACCAAGTGCAACTGGGACTGTATCGACGCCTGTTCGAACAACTCGGTGAAACCGACATCCGGGCCGCACTCTACCTGCCCCGGCACGACCGGCTGATCGAATCTTGCTAGGAGATCGCTGAAAACTCTCCTAGCGCATCAGCTCCGGCAGGAAGAGTGCAATCTGCGGGAACAGGATCAGTAGCACCGTCGACAACAACAGGATGGCCACGAACGGCGGTGTACCGGCAATGACATCGAGGTAGGGCCGCCGAAAGATGGCCACCGCCGTGAAGATATCGCAGCCGAACGGCGGTGTGGCCGAGCCGATGGCCGCCTGCAATACGACGATGGTGCCGACATGCACTGGATCAAGCCCGGCCGACTGGATCGCCGGCGCGAAGATCGGAGTCAGGATCAGGATGACGACGATCGGGTCGACGAACATGCAACCGACGAAGTAGGCGACCGCGACGAGCGCGAGCACCATCAACGGATTGTCGGCGGCATTGGCAACCACATCACCGAGCAGCAGATCGGGAATCTGGGCAAAGGACACGATCCAGGAGAATGCCATGCCGGCGGCAACCAGAATGAAGACCACCGCCGTGATCATGCCGGTCGATAGCGCGATCCCCGGCAGATCCGAGAACTTGACTTCGCGGTAAACGACCATTTCGAGCAGCAGTGCATAGGCGACCGACATCGATGCCGCCTCGGTCGGACTGAAATAGCCCGAGTAGATGCCGCCGATGATGATCACCGGAAAACCAAAAGCCAGACCCGCCCGACGCAGGGCCAGCCAGCGCTCCGGCCAGGTGGCCGCCTTGCGCGGCGGAACCTTCTTCCACACCGAAATGACATAGCAGTAGACGGCGAACAGCGCCAGAATCATCAGGCCCGGCCCGATACCGGCGATGAACAAGTCACCCACCGAAGTGCCCGACGCCACGCCATAGATGATCATGCCGATCGAGGGCGGAATCAGCAGCGCGATGTCGCTGGCGTTGATGATCAGCGCCATGGAGAAGCGATCGGTGTAGCCGGCTTCGAGCAGTTTTGGCCGCAACGGCTTGCCCATGGCGACCACGGTGGCCTGCGTGGAGCCCGACACGGCACCGAACAGCGTGCACGACACCGCCGTGGTCACCGCCAACCCACCACGAACATGGCCGACGAATCGACTGACCAGGTCGAGCAGACGCTCGGCGGTGTGTCCCTTGATCATGATATCGGCGGCCAGGATGAACATCGGCACGGCCACCAGGACGCTCTGCTCGACCCCGCCGATCATTTGCTGAACCAGCATCCCCGGCTCGAGCATCGAGAACTTGGAAAACAGCAGCACCATGGCACCAACGGTCAGCGGCACCATCATGGGAAAGCCCAGCAGCAACAGCACCACCATGACGGCGGCGGCCACCAGCGCCACCTGGGCGTCGCTCAGTGCGGCCAGTCCCAGCAGGTCGAAGAACTCAGCCATCGGCGCCCTCTCGCTTGTCGTCGTTTTCGCCAGGAATCCGGCCCAGGGAAGTCTGCCCGACTGCCTGCTCCTCGCTTTCATACTCGTCACGGTGGTACCAGGACAAATAGTTGTCGCGACTGACGACGTTGCGCAGGCCGGCCAGGAAGAACTGCACGCCGCCGAGGAAGAAGCCCAGCGGCACGACCATGTAGATCAGATAGACCGGAAAGCCGGTCGACGAGGTCACCCGACAGCGGCCGCTGCGATTTTCGACCAGTTCGATGAACAGGCCGAACAGAAGTGCCCCGAGAGCCAACCCGGCGGCAATCGTCACAAACAATACGATGTGGCGGCGCCTGTTGGACATGGCGCCGAGCAAACGGCCACCGACCTCGGCCACGAGCCGTATGAGATGACCGCTAAGGACCATGGCAATCAGCGTAAGGGCCAGTCCGAGCCAAAGCGGCGTCGCGCCGAATGCCTCGGGCAGCACGCGGCAACTGCGCTGCGCCGACTGCGCATAGGCCCAGCCATAGCTGGCGAAAAGGAAAAGCAGCACCGAGGTGCCAAAGCCGACAAGGGTCAGCAAGACTTTCTGCGCCGACGCGGGGAGCAAGTCGTGAATCGCGGAAACGCGGATATGGCGAGCGTTGCGTGCCCCGATGCCGATGCCCATGAAGGTCACGACGACCAGCAAAAGTTGCGTCACGTCGGCGGCAAACTGCAGGCTCGAACCCACGGTGTTGCGCGAAATCACGTTGACCACGCTGACGATGGCCATGGCTGAAATGCCAGTGACCAGCACAAACCGCTCGAACCAGTCCAACCCCTTGTCGAACCAGTTGAACGGACGCCGGACAGCCTGTCGCCAGCCGCTTCGCGAACCTGGCCTGGAATCGTTCATTGGCTTTTGCCCGTATCTGGCCGACACAGCCCTGTAACAGTCCCCGGGTGCACGTTCGGCTTGCCTCTCGTCCCTGAACTTGCATCCATTCTACACACCGCACGATTCGTTTCCCGGGCTTCGTCCGGCCGGCCGGCAGGGAGCATGTTATGTTGAATGCAAGTCTCATTGTTGGAGGCAAGACATGAACCGAGCACGCACTGCCCGTATCGGAATGATCCTGTTGTTCGCGCTGCTGCTGAGCGCCTGCGGTGACTCCGGACAGACGCCAGGAGAGCAGACCAACGGCGGCGAGGAAGACCAGGCGCAAGCCGAAGAAACGGCGACCTGGCGGTTCGCGCTGGAGGAAGTCGAAGGCAGCGTGCAGGACGCCTACGCCCGGGAGTTCAAGCGCCGCATCGAGGAACGCAGCGACGGGGCGATCGAGATCGAGATCTACCCCTACGGCGCGCTGGGCACCTCGTCTCAGCTGACCGAGATGGCCCAGGGCGGCGGTATCGAACTGACTTTCGCCTCGCCCGGCCACCTGGCCGACCTGATTCCGGAGGTGGGCGTGTTTACACTGCACTTCGTGCTGTCAGAACACAACGAGGTCAACCGGGAAGTGCTGTCGGACGATGCCATCTACACGCTGTTTCAGCCCCTGTACAACGATCAGGACCTGCAGCTGCTCGACATCGTCCCCGAGGGCTGGATGGTCTGGAGCGGCAACAAGCCGCTACGCACGCTGGACGACTTCGAGGATTTCCGCATTCGCACCATGACCTCGCCGATCCTGGTCGAGTCGTACCGGGCGTACGGTGCAAACCCGACGCCGATGCCCTACTCCGAAGTCTACAGTGGCCTGCAGCTTGGCCAGATCGACGGCCAGGTCAACCCGATCTTCGCGATCGAGGAAATGAGCTTCTACGAGGAGCAGGACTACCTCACCTCCGGCCGACACGCCCAGTTCATCTCGACCCTGGCGGCCAGCCGGCAGTGGTTCGATTCGCTGTCGGAGCAACAGCAAACGATGGTGCTCGAGGTGCGCGACGAACTGGTCGACTGGATCGACGAGGAACAAATCCAGTTCAACGAGGAACGCCGTCAGATCATCCTCGACCAGGGCGGCACCGAATGGGTCGAACTGACCGACGAAGAGCGCGAGGCCTTCCGCGAGGCCAGCATGGGTGTTCGCGACACCTATATCGAGCAGACCGGGGAGACCGGACAGGAAATCCTCGACACCCTGCTCAAACGCATCGGGCAAGCCGAAGCCGAAATGGAAGGCGAAGACGAGGACGAAAGCTGATCGAAGCGAGATTCTGAATATCCCGGCCTGCGCATCGGGCCGAGCGCCTTAACGCAACTGGCTGTCCTTGCTGCCACGCCGGTTGTAGCCGCTGAAGCTTTTCTTTTCGGCTTCGTCGAGTTCTTCCTGGCAAGACAGGCATAGCTGAACGCCGGGCAGTGCCTTGCGGCGCGCTTCGGGAATCGGCTCGCCGCACTCCGCACAGTCCTGCCGGCTCTCCCCCTTGGGAATTCGGTCGCGCACACGCGCCAGCCCATCCTCCACGGTGCTGTCAATCTGGTCTTGCACCGCATCGTCCCTTGCCCAGCCCCCGGCCATCAGCGACAGGCCTCGGGCTGGTGATCGCAGTTTCCGGCCTGGGCGAGCTCCGGCTGCAAGGTGGGATGATCGATCTCGTGCACCTCCAGCAATCTGCGATTGAGGGCCGCCAGCGTAGACGGCCAGTCTCCCAGGTCGGCGACCACCACATGCGCCGAAAGCGCGACGCGATCGCTGGAGACCTGCCAGACATGCAGGTCGTGAATTTCCTCGACGCCTGACACTGCAGTCATGGTCGAACAGACTTTCTCGAGATCCAGGCCCTGCGGCACCCCTTCCATGACCACGTGCGCACCCTCCATGAGCAGGCGCACAGCAGCCACGAGGATCAGTGCACAGATCAGCAGTGACAGGATCGGATCGATCGGTGCCCAGCCGGTGGCCAGGATGACGATGCCGGAGACCAGGGCCGCGACCGACCCCAGCAAGTCGCCGAGTACGTGCAACAAAGCGCCACGCAGGTTGAGATTGCTGCGGCCGCGGCTGAGCACGAAGAACACAAGCAGGTTGACCACCAGCCCGACCAGGGCCACGGCCAGAACCGTGCCGCCGCTGATTTCACGTGGGTCCTGAAAACGCTCGAAGGCATGCCAGGCAATGGAACCCACCAGGGCGAGCATCACCGCACCGTTGATCAGCGCGGCCAGCACTTCGGCTCGACCATAACCCCAGGTGCGCCGATTGCTGGCCGGGCGTACCGCCATCCAGGCGGCGAAGGCGGCCAGGCCCAGGGCCGAGGAATCGGTCAGCATATGGCCGGCATCGGCCACCAGGGCCAGGGAGTTGGCCCACAGGCCGGCGACGAACTCGACGACTGCGAAGGCCAGCGTCAGGCACAGGGCGGCCAGCAGCGCGTTTCCACTGGAAGGTGCGTGATGGTGGTTATGCGAGCCCATGATCGAGAATCTACCGCATTACGGTCCTGTAATAACATTTCGACCACGAAAAAGCCCCGCCGTAGCGGGGCGTTTCAGATCAGAATGAAAATTACCGCAATCGACCGGTCAGTCCAGCAGGAAGTTTTCGAGAAACAGAACCACGGCCTCGCTGTAGAGGTCGCGGTTTTCCTTGCGGCGGTAGCCGTGACCTTCATTGAGCGCGTTCATGTACCAGACCGGGCTGCCCTGCTCGCGCAAGGCGGCGACGATCTGCTCGGCCTCGCTGACCGGCACGCGTGGATCATTCTCGCCCTGGACAACGAACATCGGCACGTCGATCTTCTCGACGTTATTGAGCGGGCTGATGGCCTGCAGGTGAGCCCGCATTTCCGAGTCGCGCTCATCGCCGTATTCGACGCGCCGCAGATCACGACGATAGTCCTGGGTGTTCTCCAGGAAGGTCACGAAGTTGCTGATGCCAACGATATCGACGGCGGCCTTGAGCCGGTCGCTGTAGTGCACGGCGCTGGCGAGCACCATGTAGCCGCCGTAGCTGCCGCCGTAGACGGCCACGCGGTCGGCATCGAGGTCGGGCTGGGCCTCGATCCAGTCGAGCAGCGCGCCGATGTCCTTGACCGAGTCCTCGCGCAGCAGTCCATTGTCGAGCCTCAGGTAGCTCTTGCCGTAACCGGACGAACCACGCACGTTAGGCCGGATAACGGCCGCGCCGAGATGGTCGATCCACAGCTGGTAGGTGCTGGAGAAGCCGGGGCGCGACTGGCCCTCCGGCCCGCCGTGGATCTGGATAATGACCGGATGCGGCCCCTCGCCCGCCGGACGGTAGACAAAGGCCGGGATCTCGCGTGGCTCGCCGTCCACTTCGTCAAAGGTCGGATAGTGGACCAATTCCGGCATGACGAATTGCTCGGTATCGAGACCGCCGACTTCGCTATAAGTCCAGCGTGTGAGCTCGGCACTTTCCCAATCCATGACGTAGACGTCGCTGGGCGAGCGCGGATTGTTGACCACCAGGGCCAGCGACTGGTCGTCTTCGCTGAACGAAGCGCCGTAGACCAGTCCTTCGGGAACAGAGTCGATGCGTCTGTAGCTTTCGTCAGCGGGGTCGAAGCGGTAAACGCGGCTGATACCGTCCTCATTGGTGGCAAACACGCCGGCGTCGCCAGCATGATTGAGTTCCAGGCCCTGCACCGACCACGGAATGTCGCCGGTGATCACGCGCGCCTCACCATCGGGGTCGAGCGGGCGCCATGCCAACTGGGCGAATTCACTCCCGGCATCGGTGCTGAGATACACGCCTTTGTTGCTGGCGTCGAAGCCAAAGGGCAAGTTACGCGAGGGCTCTTCCTCGCTGCCGGCGATACGCGTCAGTTCACCCGAGTCCAGGTCCAGGACATGGATGCGCGAGTCGTTGATGCTGACGTACTGGACGATCAGCAGCTTGCCGTTGTCGTCGGAAAACTCGACCGGCCCCCACCAGCTGCCATCCGGGGATTCGAGGACAATCTCGGCCTCGCGGTCGTTCTCGAAGTCGAACATCCAGATATCGTTCGAGCGGCCGTTGCGGCGCGTCGACTGGAAGGCCAGGTAGCGGCCGTCTTCGGACCATTCCAGGGCGCCGTTGCGCGAGGAACCGTCGCTGATCATCTCGCGGCTGCCGTCGCGCGGATCGAATAGATAGATCTGGTCGAACTCGCTACCACCCTCGTCCATCAGGAAGGCCATGAGGTCACTGCCCGGGCGGCGGGCGGCACCGCCGACCGGTTCCTCATACCAGGTCAGTTGGTGTCGCGTCCCGCCCGGCTGATCGACGCGATGAATCTGGCTGACCTCGGCAAAGCGCGTGGAGATGTAAATACTCTCGCCGTCCGCGCTCCAGTCGATCAGACCGGCCGAGCGTGTGTTCTGGTACTGCGTCAGCGCCTCACTGATGCGCTCGGGAATCTCGGGCACATCCTCAAGCACGACGTTGCCGGAATTGGCGGTGCGGCGGTCGACTTCGGCGTTGGCCGCAGACGCCGCCAAGACGAACACAATCGAAACGATGAACAAGCGTCGCATAGGATCTCTCGTCAGGTTGGGAATCAAGTCAGTGTATCGGGTCGTCTGCGAAAAGCGCGCGCAGTCGCACTATGAGCGCTTGCGCACCAGGGTAAGTCCGTCACCGATCGGTACCAGCGAGACGTCGATTTCCTCGCGATCGCGCAGGTAATCGTTGAATTCACGGATCGCCTCGGTGTCCTCGTCGAGCGCGCCCGAGTCGACTACCTTGCCGTCCCACAGCGTATTGTCGATCATGATCAGCCCACCCGGGCGGACCAGCTCGTGGCAGCGCTCGAAGTAATCGATGTAGCCGGTCTTGTCGGCGTCGATGAAGGCCAGGTCGAAGGTGTCCTCGCAACCGGAGACCAGCAGCTCCTCCAGGGTCTTCAGGGCCGGTCCGAGCTCGAGCAGGATGCGTTCCTCCAGACCGGCTCGCTGCCAGAACTGGCGGGCAATATCGGTCCATTCCTTGCTGACATCGCAGGTAATGGTGCGACCGTCGTCCGGCATGGCCAGGGTGACCGCCAGCGCACTGTAGCCGGTGAAGGTCCCGACTTCGATATAGCGTTTGGCACCGATCAGGCGTGCCATCAGGGCCATGAACTGACCCTGCTCGGGTGCGATCTGCATATTGCGCTCTTCGAGCCGGGCGGTTTCCTCGCGCAGCTCGGCAAGCAATGGATGTTCATGCAGGGCATGATCCAGGACATAGCGCTGCAGTTCGTCGGTGAGGCCGATGGATTGATTGGACATGAGCTCTAGCCGTTCGGATTGATTTCGAAAGTCGCCGTGACATGGTCACGCAGATTGCGCAGGTCGCGCTCGAGCAACTGCCGCTCGTTTTCGAGGGCCGCTTCGCGCGACGCCAGCAGTCGATCAGAACTGGCGACGACCGGCGCCGCATTCAAGCCGGCCACGCGAAGCGTCGGATCCTCGACTCCGGGAGGCTGCCAGAGCATCCAGACGGAGACGATCACCACCAATGCTCCCAGGGTACCGGCCAGCGCGGGAAAGCCGACGGGCCATCGGTCCGGTCGAAGCTTTCCTGCGCGAAGTCGCGCGGCAACGCGGTGCCGCAGGTGCGGCGGACACGAGACCCGAAGGCGCTCGGCATCATTCCGCAGTCGGTATTCCAGATCCTGTCTATTCATTCGAGACGACCTCTTCGGACAGCCAGTCCGCGGCATCGATCGATTCGGCCAGGCGCTGGCGCGAGCGGTGCAGCGTTACCTTAACCCAGGCCACCGAGCGACCGAGGATCCGGGCGATTTCCCGGGTCGTGCGATCTTCGGCATAGTACAGCCACAACACGTCGAACCACTCAGATGGTAGCAGTTCACGCGCAAGCGCCCAGATATTATCGCGCTGCTGACCCCGCTGCGCCGCATCCTCCGGGCCCTGCGTCGGATCGACCAGGCCGGCAGGCAGCTCGGCAAAATCGTAGCGCCGCCCCGACGCCTGCCGGCGGGCGATGGTGTAGAGCCAGGTGGAAAATCGCCAGCGATTCCGGTAGCTGCCCAGATGGCGCCAGGCGGCCAGGAAGGTGTCCTGCACGATATCCTCTGCGTCCGCCCGGGAAGCGCCGCGCACCAGCACGAATCGAAACAGTCGGTCCTGGTGGGCCTGCATCAGCGATTCGAACGCAACCAGCGAGCCCGAGCGGGCTCGCCTGATGAGGTCACGTTCCACGTCCGGACTCATTGCTCAAACCGGCGCCCGCTCAGTCCAGCAGTTCCATCAACTCCTGCGAGCTGACCTGTACCGACAGACTCACGCGTTCGCCATCGCGCTGCGTCTGCAGCGTAGAGACAAAAGCCAGCTCAGGCTCATCATTGGCCAGGGCCTGCAGACCGATGACGCCCTGAACGATGTTCTGAAGCGCCCGGGCCTGGGCCTCATCGACAGCGATCAGTTCGATGTTGACGTCGTAGCTACCATCGGCGTCGGTCAGCGCGAAGCCCGCCTTCCGGATGTTTCGCATGACTTTCGAATTCCAGTTGCCGTGGCCGGCGCCGATCGATTCGGTATCAACGGCGCCGGAAAGCAGCGGCTCGGCCCGGATGACCAGCAACTCGGATGCCGTCACGGGTGCGAATCTTGCGCCGGCCAGAAAAGCATCAAGCAGCGAACGGCTGGTGGTCACAAAACTGCCAGTACCCTCACCGAAGGCGAGAAACAGCGAGCGCTCGTCGATATCAAATTTCAGTTCGCCGGCCAGCTCTTCGTTGGCCCCAACCACCCAGGCATCGCCGCCGGGAATGTCGGAAAGCGGTTCGGCAGCCAGTCGCTTGATCACGCTCTGGCGCATGTCAGCGTCCATGCGGCCATCGAGCACGATGCCCAGTTCGGCGCCATCATCGCTCGCACCGAAGACGGTGACGGCATCGAAGTCGTCAACACTGCCTTCCCCGAATTCTTCTTCGAGGTCGTCGATCACCTCGCGCTGAACCCAGCCGTATAGAGCACCGTCGTCAGAAGCATCGCGCATGGCCGCCAGGTTGACCTGGACGAACCAGCGGCTGTCCTCGCCCAGCGTAGCGCCGGCGGCCGGGGCTGCGATCGGCAGCAGGAAGAGGGTCAGGAGTAAGGATCGAAACATGATTACTTGCCTCGCAATGGCATGGATGTGTAACCCCTTGTAGCGCCGAAAACGGGTTTCGGTTACAGACAGGTCGAGTATGCTGAATCGAAGATTGATTCACATGAGGCACAAGTCATGGACGAATTCATGCAAGCCGCCATCGACGAAGCCCGCCAGGGGCTGGCCGAAGGCGGCATTCCGATCGGTTCGGTGCTGGTCCACGGCGGGCGCATCATCGGGCGCGGCCACAATCAACGCGTGCAGTCGGGCAGCGTGGTGCTGCACGGCGAGATGGATGCGCTGGAAAACGCCGGCCGCCAACCGGCCGGTGTCTATCGCGAAAGCACGCTCTACACCACGCTATCGCCCTGCCCCATGTGCTCGGGCGCGATCCTGCTCTACGGCATAAAGCGCGTGGTTATCGGCGAAAATCGTACGTTCCTGGGCGACGAGGACCACCTGCGCGCCCGCGGCGTGGAACTGACCGTGGTCGACAGCGACGAGTGCATTGCCCTGATGGAGCGCTTTATCGCCGAATCGCCCGCGCTCTGGAACGAAGACATCGGAACGTAACCCGCAAAGAAACGTCAAGAAACGACTGCTGACAATTAGCCAGCTTCAGCGAATGCCTGTCGCGTGAAATTCACCGGCTCGCTCTCGCTGACCAACACGTTGTCCTCGATGCGAATGCCGCCGAAGGGCGCCAGCCGATCGACGGACTGCCAGTCCACCCGGTCGGCATGTTCGCCGGCTTTGAGCTTTTCGAGGAAAGTGTCGATGAAATACAGCCCCGGCTCGACGGTGACCACATTGCCGGCCTCGAGTTTGCGGGTCAGCCGTAGTGCCGGATAGCTTTCGGGCGCTGGCAAATCCTGTCCGGACTTGTCCCTGAGCCCGGCCACGTCGTGCACCTGGGCACCGATGAAGTGCCCGAGGCCGTGCGGCAGGAAATGGGCGCTCACCCCCGAATCGACCTGTTCGTCGGGCGGCATGTCGACGATGCCGGCCTGCTCGAGAACCGCTGCCACCGCCAGGTGGGCCTGGCGATGCAGGTCCACGAAGCTGCGGCCCGGCCGGACCTGATCGACCAGGCGGCGCTGGGCCTCGTCCATGGCCTCGATCAGTGCGCCGAACTCGCGATGCTCGTCGAGCGTCCAGGTACGCGTGATGTCGGCGGCATAGCCGCGCCAGTCGGCGCCTGCGTCGATCAGGAAGCTGCGCGGGGATTTCGGGCGTTCGGGCGCGCGGAACTGGTAGTGCAGCACGGCAGCGTGATCGTTGAGAGCAACGATGTTGTTGTAAGGCAGCATGTCCTGATCAAGGCCGGTCGCAGCCAGGTAGGCCAGGTGAATCTCGAGCTCGCTGCCGCCTTCGCGGAAAGTCCGTGCGGCGGCCATGTGACCCTTCACCGCCAGGCGGTTGGCGTGCTCGATGCAGTCGCGCTCGAACGCCGTCTTGCGGGTTCGGATTTCGTCCAGGCGCCACATCAGTTCGGGCGGATTGAGATCGGCACCGTCGAGCAATTCGCCCAGCGCGCGTTCGTCACCGATGACCGCCAGCGCGCGCTGACGGCCGAAGCGCTCGTGCCACTGTTCAGGCGAACTGACGATCTCGATATCCAGCGGGTCGGCCAACCAATCGGCCGGGGCTTTCGGCGGCATATGCCAGAAATCATCGGGCTGGCAGAACCAGAGCGTCGGGCGCCGGCCCGGTCGAATCTCGAGCAGGCTGTCAGCCGCAAAGGGCTGCGGCACCAGGGCGACGAAGGGCCCGTGGGCGCGAAACGGCGGATGCGAATCGTCGAACAGTCGGTTCTCGGGGCGACCGGAGTGAATCAGCAGTCCGTCGTAGCCGAGTTCGGCAAGAATCGAGTCGATTTCCTCGCGGCGGTGCTCGATGTGCCGGGCATACAGCAGCGCGTCCGGATTGGGCATGAGTTCGGGCCTCGATCGGTTAGAATTTCAAGATGATCATTCTAGCGCGTCAGCGCCCGTTCTTTCCCCGATGAGCATCCGCGTTTACAACACCCTGACCCGGCAGAAGGAAGACTTCGTGCCGCTCGATCCAGAGCGGGTCACGATGTATGCCTGCGGCCCGACGGTCTACAACTACGCCCATATCGGCAATGCCCGGCCGGCGGTGATCTTCGATTTGCTCCATCGCGTGCTTTCGCGGCGTTTTGAGCAGGTCATTTACGCCCGCAACATCACCGACGTCGACGACAAGATCAACAAGGCGGCGGCTGAACAAGGGGTGCCGATCGACACCATCACGAAGCGTTTCGCCGACATTTACCATCAGGACATGGCCGCCCTGGGCGTTGCCCGGCCGACCGTCGAGCCGCGTGCCACCGAGCACATCGGCGAGATCATTGCCATGATCGAGCACCTGGTCGAGAAGGGTTGTGCCTACGAAGCCGAAGGCCACGTGCTGTTCAGCATCGAGTCGGCCGCGGACTACGGCGAGCTCTCGCGCCGCGACATGCGCGAGATGATCGCCGGCGCGCGCGTCGAGGTCGCACCCTACAAGAAGCATCCGGGCGATTTCGTGCTGTGGAAGCCCTCGAGCGAAGAGCAGCCGGGCTGGGACAGCCCCTGGGGCCGCGGCCGGCCAGGTTGGCATATCGAGTGCTCGGCCATGAGCGCGGCCCACCTGGGCGATGTCATCGACATCCACGCCGGCGGCCAGGACCTGATCTTTCCGCACCACGAAAACGAGATCGCCCAGAGCCGCTGCGCCCACGGCACCGACCACTTTGCCCGCTACTGGTTGCACAACGGCTTTGTCACGGTCGAGAAGCGCAAGATGTCGAAGTCGCTGGGCAACACCCTGATCGTGCACGATCTGCTCGAGCAGTGGCCGGGCGAAGTGCTGCGCTACGTACTGCTTTCAGCCCACTATCGGCAGCCGCTGGACTGGTCGGTCAAGGCGCTCGAACAGGCCCGGACCACGCTCGACCGCCTCTACGGCCTGCTGCGCGAAACGCCGCCAGGCGATGTCGCCGCTGAACCCGATCCGGTCGTGATCGAGGCTCTGGAAGACGATCTCAATACTCCCACGGCGCTGGCCGAGATCAACGGCCTGGCGCGCGAACTCGGCACGGCAGCCGCCGCTGACCGCCCGGCGCTGGCAACCCGACTAAAGGCCGCGGCCGGCCTGCTGGGTTTACTGCAGGACAATCCCGAAACCTGGTTCACCCGCCTGCCCGAGGGCGAGGACGAGATCGACGCCGAAGCGATCGAGGCGCTGATCGATCAACGCAACGCCGCACGCAAATCACGCGATTTCGCCACCGCCGATCGAATCCGCGACGAACTGGCCGAGCAAGGCATCGAACTCGAGGACGGCGCCGACGGCACGCGCTGGAAGGTGACGACATGAGCATCGAGGCCGCCCAGCGCGAGATCGTCGAGGAATTCGCCCTGTTCGACGACTGGATGGACCGCTACCAGTACCTGATCGACCTGGGGCGAAAGCTGCCCGAACTCGACGAATCGGAGATGACCGACGACCGCCTGCTCGCCGGCTGCCAGTCGCAGGTCTGGCTGATCACCGAAGGGGACGCGGAACGGCTCGACTTTCGCGCCAACTCCGATGCCGCCATCGTCTCCGGGCTGATCGCCCTGCTGCTCAAGGTCTACTCTGGCCGCAGCGCACGCGAAATCCTCGAATCGCAGCCACAATTCGTCGCAGACATCGGCCTGAGTGAGCATCTTTCACCCACGCGGGCGAATGGGCTCAATGCCATGCTCGGGGAGATTCGGCGCCAGGCTGAGCTGGCGCTCGCGCGCGCCTGACCGGCCGTCGGGATGGCGGCCGAAGCAGCCATTGCGTTTGGCTCGTCAGCTTCGCCGCCGCTCAGTTGTGCGGTGCTACCGCCGGGTTGGCGGCTTCGACCAGTCAACTTCTGTTCCGCCCGCCCGCTTCGCGGGCTGATGGCGGGTAACTTTTTTCCCGCGCGAAAAAAGTCACCAAAAAACGCGCTTAAAAGCAGGCGGTTACGCTTCGAAAACCTCGCCTGGGAGTGGCTTCACGGACTGTGACTGGGGCTTTGCTTTGGCCCGGCTGAGGAACATGCTGGCTTGCGATGACGCCTGCAGCGGCCCGCATCTGGCACTACGACTTCGAGTAGCGTTCCACCCTAGGAGCTTTAACCATCCTCAATCGAAGCCAACCCCGATCGAAGTCGTGCAATCTAGGTGCGGGCAACGCCAAGCCTTTATCGAAAACGCCATGTTTCACGACCGAGCCATCGCGAAGGCTCAAGCATAATCTCCGTTAAGCCCCGCAGCCATCTGGCCCTGCGGAACAACCGCGTCTTCTAAGAGCGCTTTTGGGTACTTTTGTCGCGACTGACAAAAGTACCTCGCCCAAAGAGCTTGCGAAGCAAGCCGGGCGAAACCGCCTTTGACTTGTCGAGGCCCGCCAACCTGGCGGTAGCACCACACTGCCCAGTGCCAAAACCCCAAAAACAGAAAAGCCCCGCCACAAAGCGGGGCTTTTTCAAAAACAGCGGCAACCGGGCCGCAACCCGGTCAGCGGCTATCCCGCATCTGCTTCTGCTTGAGCTCCCAGCGCTCCTGGGCATCCAGGCACAGCGTGGCGTTCGGGCGGGCCTCGAGACGGGCCAGGCCGATTTCCTCGCCGGTTTCCTCGCAGTAGCCGTAACTGCCGTCGTCGACGCGGGCCAGGGCCTGGTCGATCTTGTTGAGCAGCTTGCGGTAGCGGTCGCGGGTGCGCAATTCCAGGCTGTTTTCGGTTTCCCGGCTGGCGCGTTCGGCTTCGTCGCCGACGTCACGCACTTCGCCGCGCAGGTTGTTGATGGTCTCCTGCGACTCCTGGATCAGGTCCTCACGCCACTGCAAAAGCTTGCGACGGAAGTACTCCAGGTGTTCCTGGCACATGTATTCCTCCTTCTCGGAGGGCTTGTAGCCTTTCGGCAGATCGACAATCTTACTCGCCATCGAATCGTGGCCTCTACGCCTTGGTTGTTGCAAAACCGCCGATTATATATCCTGTTGCCGACCAACGAGCAACTCCATGCAAACTTTCCTTCTCGCCCTGATCCGGGCCTACCGCTATATCCTCTCGCCCTGGGTCGGCGGCCAGTGCCGTTTCGAGCCCACCTGCTCGGTCTACGCGATGCAGGCGATCGAGCTCTACGGCCCCTGGCGCGGCGGCTGGATGAGCGTCAAACGACTGCTGCGCTGCCACCCGCTGTGTGCCGGCGGCAAGGACCCGGTGCCGGGCAACGAGGACGATGAGCCGCGCTGAATGGCTGGTCATCCCGCCAGGCGACGGATATCGGCACCGAGCTGCCGCAATTTTTCCTCGATATTCTCGTAGCCCCGATCGATGTGGTAGACACGGTCGATGACGGTGTCGCCGCGGGCGACCAGTCCGGCCAGCACCAGGCAGGCCGAGGCGCGCAAATCGGTGGCCATCAGCGGCGCAGCGGTCAGGTGGTCGACGCCCCGGATGACTACGGCATTGCCCTCCAGGCGCATGTCGGCACCCAGGCGCTGAAGTTCGAGCACGTGCATGAAGCGATTCTCGAACACCGTCTCGCGCACCACGCCGGTGCCCTCGGCAATCGCGTTGAGCGCGGTGAACTGCGCCTGCATGTCGGTGGGAAATCCCGGATAGGGGGCGGTCGTGATGTCGACCGCGCGCGGACGACGGCCATTCATGTCCAGCTCGATCCAGTTCTCGCCGGTGCTGATCTGCCCGCCGGCTTCCTCGAGCTTGGCGAGCACGGCATCAAGCGTATCCGGCGCGGCATTGAGCGCGCGCACCCGTCCCCCGGTGATGGCCGCGGCGGTCAGGAAGGTGCCGGCCTCGATGCGGTCGGGCACGACGGTGTAGTCGTAGCCGGACAGTCGCTCGCGACCCTCGATTTCGATCCGGTTGCTGCCCTGTCCGGATATGGCCGCGCCCATGGTGTTGAGGCAATTGGCCAGGTCGACGACTTCCGGCTCCTGCGCCGCGTTCTCGATCACGGTCGTGCCGCGCGCCAGTGTGGCCGCCATCATCAGGTTCTCGGTGCCGGTCACCGTGGCGGTATCGAGCACGATGCGGGCCCCTGTCAGGCGTTTCGCCTTCGCCCGGATGTAGCCGGACGCGACGCTGATGTCAGCGCCCATCGCCGTCAGCCCCTTGAGATGCAGGTCGACCGGCCGCGCGCCAATGGCGCAGCCACCCGGCAGGGAAACCTGTGCCTCGCCGCGGCGCGCCAGCAATGGGCCGAGCACCAGGATCGAGGCACGCATCGTCTTGACCAGGTCGTAGGGCGCCACGTCGCTGTCCATGCTGCCGGCATCCAGCTCGACACTCAGTCGATCACCCAGCGAAATGCCCACGCCCATCTGGCCGAGCAATTCCATGGTTGTGGTGACGTCCTTGAGATGCGGTACGCCGGCGAGACGGCACGGCTCCTCGGTCAGCAGGGATGCCATGAGGATCGGCAAAACGGCGTTCTTGGCGCCGGAGATCTCGACCGAGCCTTCCAGCCTGCGGCCGCCGGTAATCTGGATTCTAGCCATGGGATCAGTCGCCGGAAGCCGTTTGGCCCGCCTCCTCGGGGGTCTTGAGATCAAGGCTCAGGGCGTGAATCTCGCGCCCCAACGCCTCTCCGATCGCCGCATGAACCCGTCGATGACGCTGGATTCGCGAGAGACCGGCGAAGTCAGCGTTCACGACATGTGCGACATAATGCACGTTGTCGTCCGATTCAACGCGAACGTCTGCCCCGGGCATTGCCTGTAAAATACGTGATTGGATTGCTTGAATGTCCATGACCTTCGGGGGAATGCAAGAATACAGATCGAGTGCGGTCGATAACCGCCTCGGCTAGTTTAACCCAATCGACCCTTCACCCCACCGCGACAAGCCAGGATGGCGAATGACCCTGACCATCGCTTTGATCCAAGTTGCTGCCGGAATCGTGTTGCTGATATGGGCAGCCGACCGGCTGGTGACCGGCGCCTCGGCGCTGGCCCGAAACCTGGGCGTGTCCACACTGATCGTGGGCCTGACCATCGTCGGCTTCGGCACCTCGGCCCCGGAAATGATCGTCTCGGCGATCGCCTCGCTGCAGGGCAACCCGTCGCTGGCAATCGGCAATGCCCTCGGATCGAACATCGCCAACATCGGCCTGATCCTCGGGCTGACGGCCATGATCTACCCGCTGCGGGTGGAATCGGCCACGATCAAACGCGAGGTGCCGGTGCTGGCCGTCATCATGGTGCTGACGCTGATCCTGATGCTGAATCTGCATTTCAGCCGTTTCGACGGCGTCATCCTGCTGGCCGGCTTCGGGCTGCTGATCGGCGCGATGATCCTGCTGGGAATCAGGAGCGGCGGCCGCGATCCGGTCGCAGTGGCACTGACCGGGGAAGTACCCGAGAAACTGCCGATGCGCTCGGCCATCCTGTGGACCATCGTCGGCCTGGTGCTGCTTCCGCTCAGTGCCCAGGTCCTGGTCAAGGGCGCGGTCACGCTGGCCATGGTTGTCGGCGTTTCCGATGCGGTGATTGGACTGACGGTGGTCGCTCTCGGGACCAGCTTGCCGGAGCTGGCAGCGGCCGCTGCTTCGGCCTACCGGCGCGAGGATGACTTGGTCATCGGCAATATCCTCGGCTCCAATATGTTCAATCTGCTGGGCGTCCTGGGCCTCGCCGCAGTCATTCAGCCGATGGCCATCGAGCCGGCGCTGCTGCACCGCGACATGTTGGCGATGTTCGCCATTTCGGTCCTGTTGCTCTTGCTGGCCTGGCGCCGTATCGGTCACGGCCGGATCAATCGCCCCGCGGCCGCCTTACTGTTCGCCAGCTATCTCGGCTATCAGGCTTTGGTCGTGTGGCAGGCCCTGCTCGCTCGATAGTCGATTAGAATCAGGGCCATGAAGATCAACGCACGGCGCCTGCTCGACACGGCCACCGAGGTACTCGACACGGAGGCAACCGCCATCCGGGCGATGAGCGATCGCATCGGCGAGGAATTCGTCTCGGCCTGCCGCTTGATCCTGGAATGCCGCTCCCACCTGGTGGTCACCGGCATGGGCAAGTCCGGTCACATCGGCCACAAGCTGGCCGCGACGCTGGCCTCGACAGGCACGCCGGCCTTCTTCGTCCATCCGGCCGAGGCCAGCCACGGCGACCTGGGCATGATTGGCGAGCACAACCTCGTGCTGGCCCTGTCCAACTCGGGTGAGACCGAAGAATTGCTGCGCCTGCTCCCCGGTCTCAAGCGCCTGGGCGTCGGCCTGATCGCAATGACCGGCAATCCGGATTCAACCCTGGCTCAGCACAGCGACGTGCATCTCGACACGAGCGTCGATCGGGAAGCCTGCCCGCTCGGCCTGGCACCGACCGCCTCGACCTCGGTCCAGCTTGCCCTCGGCGATGCCCTGGCGATCGCATTGCTCGATGCTCGCGGCTTCACGGCCGATGATTTCGCCCGCTCGCACCCGGCCGGCAGCCTGGGCCGCCGGCTGCTGCTGAGGATTTCCGACCTGATGCACAGTGGTGATGACCTGCCCACCATCCACAGCGGCGAGAGCATCGCCGAGTGCATCATGCAGATGACGCGAGGCAGGCTGGGCCTGTGCGCCGTGCTCGACACGGACGATCAGCTGGTCGGCATCGTCACCGATGGTGACCTGCGTCGTCACGTCGACGAGCTGGCCGATATCCGCCACACGCCGGTCGAGCGCATCATGACCGCCGATCCGCGCACCATCGGGCAGGATGAGCTGGCCGCCGCCGCGGTCGAGATCATGCAGAACCATCGTATTCAGGGCGTGCTCGTCACCGGCAACGGCGGGCGCCTGGTCGGGGCACTCAACTTCCAGGATCTGCTCCAGGCGGGGGTCGTATGAGCATTGGCGATGACCTGCTTGAACGCGCCGGCAAAGTCCGCCTGGCGGTATTCGACGTCGACGGGGTGATGACCGACGGCCGCATCGGCTATACCGACGACGGCCGTGAGTTCAAGACCTTCCACACCCGCGACGGGCTCGGCATCAAGGGCCTGATCAGCAACGACATCGAAGTGGCCATCATCACTGCGCGGCAGTCGGCCATCGTCGACCGCCGCGCTGATGAACTGGGCCTGACCCACGTCATCCAGGGCCGCGAGGACAAGGCCCGGGCACTGGACGAATTACTCGAGCGCACCGGACTTCATGGCGGCGATCTGGCCTACACCGGCGATGACCTGGTCGATTGGCCGGCGATGCGCGCGTGCGGCCTCAAGTGTGCGCCCGCCGACGCCAGCCTGTGGCTACGTCAGCGGGCGGATTTCATCACCACCCGGCCCGGCGGCCACGGCGCCGTGCGCGAGGTCTGCGAACTCATCCTCCAGGGGCATGGCCTGCTGGAGGCCTGGCAGGGTCGCTTCGTGTGACCTGGCGGATCGTGCTCACCGCCTGCCTGGCGCTGATCCTGGCACTGGGCATTCGCTGGCTGATGCCGACCGACCGCAGCGCCACCCCACCGACCAGCGTCCCCGACACGCGCTTCGACTACACCCTGACCGAATTCTCGGCGCGTTTTCGCGATGCCGACAACCGGGTCGAGCTGGTGCTGGCGGGACCGCGTCTGGAGCATGTCTGGGCCGAACGCGTGGCGCGGGTAGAAGCCCCTGAGTTTCACATCGAGCCCGAGGGCGCGGACTGGCGCGGCAGCGCCGCCAATGCCCGTGTGCTGCGCGATCAGGAAGTACTGATTCTCGAAGGCGACATCGAGCTCATCCACCGCGCCAGGCACGGCGAGCTCAGGGTCCGCACCGAGCGCCTGCGCTACGATCGCCGCACGCGTATACTTTCCGCCGATACCCCCGTTGAAATCACGCAGGCTGGATCGATTCTGCAATCGGGCGGTCTCAAGATCGAGCTGGACAACAATCTTCTGGAACTGACCGATGGTGTACAAGGCGAATTTGAGCCGGATACGAGCGACGATATGGCTGCCGATGATGCTGGCGATGATGGTGGCAACGGCGGCTGAAGCCCAGTTCGAGGGTCGCATCAGCATCGACGCGGAAGACGCCACCTACGACCACGAGCGCGGAGCCACTCACCTGCGCGACAACGTGCGCATCACCCGCGGCAGCTTGGAAGTCACGGCCGACGAAGGCTTCAGCTATCGTGGCGACAACGGCCTGCAACGCGTCGAGTTGTTCGGCGAACCGGTCCGCTGGCAGGCCCTGACCGAAGACGGCACGGAAACCACCGGCCATGCCGACCAGGTCGTTTACGATCTGCTCGCACGCACCGTCACCCTGATCGGCAACGCCTATATCGAAGAGCCGCGCGGCACCTTTTCCGGCAGCGAGTTGGTCTACAACCTCGACACCCAGAAAACCGAGGGTCGCGGCGGCATTCAGATGACCGTCGAGCCCGAAGCCATCGGGGAAGACGACGAAGACCCGCCGGAGCCGGACTGAGCCGTGCTGATCGCCGAGCAACTGGCCAAGCGCTACCGCGGGCGCGCCGTGGTCCATGGCATGTCCCTGCAGGTCGACACCGGCGAGGTCGTCGGCCTGCTCGGGCCCAACGGCGCCGGCAAGACCACCTGCTTCTACATGGTCGTCGGCCTGGTCGCCGCCGACGGTGGCCGCATCGTTCTCGACGACCGCGACATCACCCGCACCAGCATGAATCAGCGTGCCCGCTTCGGACTGGGCTACCTGCCGCAGGAAGCCTCGATTTTCCGCCGGCTTTCGGTGGCTGAAAACATCATGGCCGTGCTCGAATTGCGCCAGGACCTCGACCGCAACGGCCGGCGGCAGGAGCTCGAACGGCTGATGGAAGAGTTCGGCATCGCCCACCTCTCGGACCAGTCCGGGATCAGCCTGTCGGGCGGTGAACGGCGCCGTGTCGAAATTGCCCGCGCGCTGGCGACCAACCCCTCCTACATGCTGCTCGACGAACCCTTTGCCGGCGTCGATCCGATTTCGGTCGGCGAGATACAGCAGATCGTGCGCCATCTCACCGAGCGCGATATCGGCATCCTGATCACCGACCACAACGTGCGCGAGACCCTCGGCATCTGCGACCGCGCCTACATCATCAGCGAGGGCCGCCTGCTCATCCACGGCAGCCCCGCCGAGGTGATGGCCGACGACAACGTCCGCGATGTCTACCTGGGACGCGAATTCCGACTGTAGCTCAAACCCGTTTGGAAACCACGGAAGACACGGAATTCACGGACACGAAGCAGCTCAATTCGAAACCCGAGCGCAATGCACTTCAGTGTTCTCCGTGCCTGCCGTGTTTCCAGGTATGAAGGCCGGAAATACGGCGATGCAACTGGCCCGATACTTGCCGTGCGAGTAGAATCGAAGCCATGAAACAGGGTGCCCGTCTCCAGCTCAAGCTGGGCCAGAAGCTCAAGCTGGCACCCCAGCTGCGTCAAGCCATCGCATTGTTGCAACTCAACCGCATCGAACTGCGGCAAACAGTTCGCGAAGCACTCAATACCAACCCGCTGCTGGAACGGACCGAGGATACGGGCGAGGATACGGGCGAAACCGGCGACGAGAGCGACTTCGACAGCGAGGTCGACTACGAAGAGGACTACGGCTTCGACGACCTGCCGGACGGCTATTCGATCACTTCCGGCCCGGCGCCCAACTACGACGAATTCATCAGCGACCGTGCCGACGAATCGCTGCAGCAGCACCTGCTCTGGCAGGTCAACCTGTCGGGTTTCAGCGAAACCGACGAGGCCATAGCCCGTGCCATCATCTACGCGCTCGACGAAGAGGGCTACCTGCAGGACGACCTGGCCACGCTGCGCGCCTCGCTGGCGCCGGAGTACCTGGTCAGCATCGAGGAAGTGGCCGCGGTGCTGGAACGCATCCAGCACTTCGAACCGATTGGTGTCGCCAGCCGGAGCGTGGGTGAAAGCCTGCTGGTGCAGTTGCGGGCCATGCCCTCGAACACGCATGCACTGGGCCTGGCCTGTCACCTGGTCGAACACCACCTGGAGACGCTGGGGCGGCAGGACATCAAGCGCCTGGTGCAAACCACCGGCGTCGGCGAGGCCGAGATTCACGCCGCCCTCGATGTCATCCGGCGCTGCAACCCGCACCCTTGCTCGCGCTTCGGCAGCGACGACGAGAACTACCTGGTGCCCGATGTCTACGTCCACCCGGCCGAAGACGGCTGGCGCGTGACCCTCAATCCGGACAATGACCCGGGCCTGCGATTGAATGATCTCTACGTGCGCATGGCTCGCCAGGCCAAAGGCCAGGACAAGAAGTATCTCAACGACCGGCTGCAGGAAGCCCGCTGGCTGATCAGCGGCCTGGAGATGCGCAATCAGACCCTGCTGGCGGTGACTCGCGCGATCGTCGAACACCAGCAGGAGTTTTTTCGCGAGGGCGAAACCGGACTCAAACCGCTACTGCAGCGGGAGGTGGCTGAAGCGGTCGGTGTCCACGAATCGACGGTGTCACGCGCCACGACCCAGAAATATGCCCATACGCCGCGCGGTACCTTCGAACTCAAGTTCTTTTTCTCGGTCGGCATCGACACCAGCGACGGCCAACAGGTGGCCGCCACCGCGGTCAAGGCCCGCGTGCGCAAGCTGATCAGTGAGGAACTTCCCGGCCAGCCGTTGTCCGACCAGGCATTGGCCGACCACCTCGCCGAATCCGGCATCAAGCTGGCGCGGCGAACGGTCGCCAAGTACCGCGAACAGCTCGGGATACCGGGCTCCGCCCAGCGTCGGCGGGCGGCACGCCTGCATGCAGGCTGACCGCAATCGCCGACTGTATTAACATGGACTCTTGAAACAAGGAGCAAGTCGATGCAACTCGAAGTCAGCGGACAGAATGTTGAAATCACCCAGGCCCTGCGGGCCTACGTGGCCGAGAAGACCGAACGCCTGGAACGCCACTTCGACCACCTGATTTCAGCACACTTCGTGCTTCACCTCGAAAAACTCGTGCATACCGCCGAAGGCACGATCAGCGTTGGTGGCCGGACCAATCCAATCCATGCCGACGCTGCGGCAGAAGACATGTATGCGGCCATCGACGCCCTCATCGACAAACTCGATCGCCAGGTCCGCCGGCACAAGGACAAGGTCACCGATCACCGCGCCACGAGGCCGGCCGAGGCCGGCTAGCGGGCAACCCGACCAGGAAGGGGTCTGAACCGATGCAGCTAGTGGACGTGCTCGCGAACGATCGCATCGCGATCAATGTTTCGGTATCGAGCAAGAAGACGTTGCTGGAGAAGGCGGCCGAACTGTTGGCCAACGCGTCCGGCAGTGCAAACGCTCGCGAAATCTTCGACAGCCTGTGTCAGCGCGAGCGGCTGGGCTCGACCGGGCTGGGCCACGGCGTGGCCATCCCGCACGGCCGGGTCGACAACCAGGAGGCCGTTGCCGGGGCGATGATCCGGCTCAAACGGCCGATCGACTTCGATGCCCCCGACCACGAGAAAGTCGACCTGTTCTTCGCACTGGCCGTACCCGGTCAGTGCACCGACTCGCACCTGAAGCTGCTGGCCGAGATGGCTGACCGGCTCGGACGGCAAGTCCAGCGCGATGCCCTGCGCCAGATCGACGACGCCGACGAGCTGCTGCGTCTGCTGTCGGAAAACCCGGCCGAAACCGCGGCGCAATGAGTCAGCGCGTCACGCCGGCAGAGCTCTACGAGCAGTTTTCCGACCGCCTCGACCTGCACTGGGTCAACGGCAAGTCGGAAGCAGTCCGGCGCGAACTCGAGCCGACCGGCTTCCACTCGCGGCCCTCTCTGGTCGGATTTCTCAATCTCATTCATTCGACCCGCATCCAGGTCATCGGGCGCGAGGAATACGACTGGCTCGAAGGCCTCGATGCGCGCACCCGCTGGGAAACCCTGGCGCGCATCATGGACGCCCGTCCAGCGGCGATTATCGTCGCCAACAGCCTGGAAGTGGCCGACGATCTGCTCAAACAGGCGCGCGAGACCGACACCCCGGTCCTGACCTCCAGTCAGAACGATTGGGAACTGGTCAATTTCCTTGAATACCAGATCTCACGCCGCCTGGCGTCGCGGGAGACCCTGCACGGCGTGTTCATGGAGATTTTCACCATCGGCGTTTTGATCACTGGCGAGTCCGGCACCGGCAAGAGTGAGCTGGCACTCGAACTCCTGACTCGCGGCCATCGCCTGATCGCCGATGACGCGCCCGAGTTCACACAGCTCACGCCCGACATCGTCGAAGGTTCCTGCCCGCCGGTGCTCAAGGAATGCCTGGAAGTCCGCGGCCTGGGTATTCTCAACATCCGGCGCATGTTCGGCGATGCGGCAATCAAGGCCAGCAAATACCTGCGCCTGATCATTCACCTGAATATGCCGCGCGAGGCAGACGCCGACATCGACCGCCTAAAGGGCAACGACAGCCAGCGCCAGGTGCTCGATCTGAAAATCCCGCAGATCAACCTGCCGGTACTGGCCGGCCGCAACATGGCGGTGATCGCCGAGGCCGCGGTGCGCGACTTCATGCTGCGCATGAAAGGTTTCGACGCCGCGGCCGAATTCGTCGAACGCCACGGACGGCTGCTGGCCGACAAGCAATGACCAGGGCGCCTCTGAACAACGCTGCACGGGCACGACGACACCGTTGCGGGAGGCTCCCTATAGGGCCGGTGAAGCATGCAGGCTAGCCCGCTCATAATCATTTCCGGCCTGTCAGGCAGCGGCAAGACGGTCGCCCTGCACGCCCTCGAGGATCTCGGCTATTACTGCGTCGACAATCTTCCAGGCAACCTGCTGCCCGCGCTGGCCAGCGAGGTCCGCAGCCAGCCCGATCGCTACCCGCGCGTGGCCATCGGCATCGACGCCCGCTCCGGTCCGGAAGGGCTTGAGCGACTGCCGGAACTGCTCGCCTCGCTGTCCGGCGACCGTCCCTTCCGGCTACTTTTTCTCGATACCGATTCGCGCGTACTGATCCGGCGCTTCAGTGAAACGCGGCGACGCCATCCCCTGGCCGACCTCGGCGGCGTGGAAGCGGCCATCGAGGCCGAGCGCGGGCTACTCGCGCCCATCCGCGAACGCGCCGACTGGATCATCGATACGTCCGAAAACAATATTCACCAACTTCGGCGCCAGGTATGGCGCGCCATCGGCGTGACCGACAACGAGTCGGTGCAGTCGCTGGTGCTCGAGTCCTTCGCCTACAAGCGAGGTGTGCCGCGCGATGTCGATATGGTCTTCGATGCCCGCTGCCTTCCCAACCCGCACTGGCAGCCGGGTCTGCGCGCCCATACGGGACTGGAAGTGCCGGTGCGCGAGTACCTCGAGGCGCAACCCATCGTGGACGATTTTTGTAACGACGTGCTGACCTTCGTACGGCGCTGGCTTCCGGCGCTGGCCGAGGATCAGCGCAGCCTGGTCACCGTCGCCATCGGCTGTACCGGCGGGCAGCACCGTTCGGTCTACATTGTCGACCGGATCGCACACGAGCTACGCGAGGAAGGCGTTCGCGTACTCGTCAGTCACCGGGAACTCGGCCAGTGACGGGCATCGTCCTGGTCACCCATGACGACCTGGGCGAGGCCGTGCGGCGCCAGGCCGAGCACATCCTCGGCCGCTCTCTTCCGGTGGTGACGATCGCGGTCAGCTACCAGGCCGATGTCGAGGCGACGCTCGATGCCCTTCGCACTGCGCTGGCCGCCGCTGCCGACGGCGACGGCGCCCTGGTGCTGACCGACCTGCCGGGTGCCACCCCCCACAACCTGGCCTCACGAGCCGCCTCGGAAGCAGGCACCCCGGTCGTCTCCGGGCTGAACCTGCCGATGCTGCTCAAGGTGGTCAACCACGCGGCCCGAGCGCCGGCCGAACTGGCCAAACTGGCCGCCACCGGCGGCATTCAGGGGGTGGTGCAGACATGAAGCGAGTCGAGCTCGAACTGGTCAACCGGCTCGGACTGCACGCGCGTGCCGCCAGCAAGCTGGTTCAGGCTGCTTCCGGTTTCGACAGCCGGATCTGGCTGGCGCACGGCGACAAGCGCGTCAACGCCAAGTCGATCATGGGGGTGCTGTTGCTGGCCGCCCCTTGCGGCAGAGAGCTGACGCTGGAGGTGGATGGGCCAGACGAGGACGAGGCCGCCCGGACGATTGCCAAACTCGTGGCCGACCGCTTCGGAGAAGACGAATGAGCCTGACACTGACCGGCATCGGTGTCACCTCCGGCATTGCCCTGGGTCGGGTGCACCGGCTTACGCCGGGCGAGCTGACCCTGCCCGAATATCACCTCGATGCCGACGCCGTCGAGGCCGAGACCGAGCGCATGCGGCAGGCGGTTCAGCGCGGCGACCGCTTCCTGTCGGGGGTGCTCGAGCGCGTCGGCGGATCCGGCAATGAGACAGCCCGCGAACTGCTCGAGGCCCACCGCCTGATCCTCCAGGATCCGATGCTGATCGAGGCGGCCCGCGAGCGCATTCGCGATCAGCAAATCAACGCCGAGTGGGCCCTGGCCCTGCAGGGCGAAAGCCTGCAGGAAGAATTCCGGCGCCTCGATGACGAGTATCTCGCGCTCCGGCGCGAAGACCTCGAGCAGGTCGTCAGCCTGATCCAGCGCGAGCTGGCCGAGCAGCCTTCGGCGCTGTTCAGCACCCAGGTGCCGCACCGACTCGACGACACCATCCTGGTCGCAGCCGAACTGGCGCCGGCCGATCTGACCATTCTCAGTCAGCGCCGCGTCGCCGGACTGATCACCGAGCACGGCGGCCCCTGGTCGCACTCCGCCATTCTGGCCCGCAGCCTCGAGATTCCGATGGTACTGGGTGTACACCACGCGCTCGAGCTGTTGGAAGAAGGCGAGCTGGTCGTTCTCGACGGCCACTACGGCGCGGTGCTGGTCCGTCCGGACGAAAATCTACAGCGACACTACAGCGACAAGCAGGCGGCCAGCCTGCGCCACCGCAACGAGCTCAAACGCTATCTTGCGCAGCCCTCGCGCACCCACGACGGCCGCTCCTTTCACCTGTTCGGAAACGCCGAACTGCCAATCGAATTCGAAAACTGCCTGGAAGCCGGCGTGACGGGCATCGGCCTGATGCGCACCGAATACCTGTTTCTCGACGACCAGATTCCCGACGAAGATGCCCAGTACCGTGCCTACTGCAATGCCCTGCGCGCCATGGCCGGCCGACCGGTGACCATTCGCACGCTCGATGCCGGTGGCGACAAGCTGCCGGACGCCCTGGCACTGACCCGCGGACCCAACCCGGCTCTGGGCCTGCGCGGTCTGCGCCTGTCGCTGTCGGTCACCGACCTGTTCCGCGAGCAGTTGCGCGCCATCCTGCGCGCATCGGTCGAGGGGCCGGTGCGCATTCTCCTGCCGATGCTCACGACCACCGCCGAAATCGCCCAGGCCCGGCAGCTGATCGCCGAGTGCCGCGAGGAGCTTCGCGCCGAGGGCCTGACCATCGATCCGGAACTGCCCGTCGGCGGCATGATCGAGACCCCGGCAGCCGCCCTCGACGTCCAGGCCATGGCCAGGGAACTCGACTTCCTGTCCATCGGCACCAATGACCTGATCCAGTACGTACTCGCCATCGATCGCCAGGACGAGCTGGTCAGCTACCTGTACGATCCGACCCATCCCGGTCTGCTGGAGCTGTTGGCGCGCACCGTAGAGGCCGGCAGGCACCAGGGCATCGAAGTCACGGTGTGCGGCGAACTGGCCGGGGACGAGCGCGCCGCACGCATGCTGCTGGGTCTCGGCGTGACGCATTTCAGCATGCCGCCGGCCCAGGTCGCCGGCGTCAAGAAGAGCCTGATCGAGGCCGGCTATGAGCACTGCCGCGAAATCGTCGAGCGCTACCGAAAGGACCGCCGGGGCACCGACGACCTGCTCGAGGCCCTGCGACATTCGGGCAACGGGCGCTGAAGCGATGCGCATTCTCTACCTGACCGAGGAAGCGCCGTTCGAGGCCGATCGCTCGGCGACCGGTAACCAGCTGCGTAGCGCGCGGCTGATCGCTGGCCTGGAACGGGCCGGGCTCGAAGTCGAACATCACTGGCAGGAAGACTGGACTAACGAGGCAATCGCCGGGTTGCTGCCAAGCGTACGCCCCGACTGCCTGCTGCTGGGTTACTGGCAGCTGGCCGAGCGCCTACCCGATTCGCTTTCGCTGCCGGTCATCGCTGATTGCATCGCGCCACGACCCCTGGAGGCGCATTTCGTCGATCCGGTGGCCTCGCAGCATTACATCCAACGCTATTTGAAGGCGCTCTCTCGGGTCGACCTGATGCTGGTGGGTAACGACCGCCAGCGCAGCCTGCTGGCGGCCTGGCTGCTGGCCGACGGCGCCGATCTCAGGCGCGAAGTACCGATTGTCGAGGTTCCCTTGCCGATCCGTGCTCCGGCCCGGCCGCGTCTTGATCACTCGGAACCGCTGGTGCTCGCCACCGGCGGCCGCCAGTGGCCCTGGCGCCGAACCGACGGCTGGCTGGATCAACTGGTTCCCGAAGGGCAGTCCGGACGCGTGCGCCTGCATCATTTCGGACCGCGTCACGCCAGTGCCGAGGCCGAGGAGCACGGCCTGGTCCCCTGGCAGGACTGGCAGGACTTTCTCGCCACACGCGCGCACATCGGCGTGGAGCTCGCCCGGCCCAATCTCGAGCGCGAAATGGCCCAGCCCTTTCGTATCGCTTCTTTCCTGGAAGCTGGCCTGCCGGTCCTGATCAACAGTTGCCTGCCGATGGCCGAATTGATTCGCGCCCATGATGCCGGCTGGGTGGTCGATTCACCCGGGCAAGCCCGCAAGGCGGTGCTCGAGGCGCTCGAAAAGCCGGAACGCTGGCGCGAGAAAACGGCTGCAGCCCGCGAACTGGCCACAACGCATTACGACGACAAAACCTGCCTGGCGCCCCTGGTCGACTGGCTCGGCCGGGCACGCAAACGCCGTTTCGTAGCGTCCTCGGCCGGCGTGACCAGCGCTTCGACCGGCAGCCTGGAACGCCGTCCCAGCCTGACCGGCATGTTCACCCGAGCGCTGCTGCGACCGCTTCGGCGTGAGCTCGACGGCCAGGGCGTGGTCATCATCACCCGCTCCGACCTGTTTCCGACCGACCACGGCGCGGCGGTCAAGATTGTCGAGACGGCCCGGGGGCTTTCCACCGGCGGACGGACAGTGGCCATCGTGACTGCCGATCGTGGCCGCTACTACCGCATCGAAGATAGTGAGATCCGCGAAAGGCCCCTACCCGGGTGGCTACGGCTGTTGAGCCTGCCACGGGCCCTCAGCCACCTACTCCATCGCCTGCGCGGTCTGCCGGCCAGCAACGCCTTCCTGTACTGGCCGCTGTACGACCCCGGCTACGGCCTGCGCGCCGCCTGGGTCGGCCGGCAGATCGATGCCGCCACCGCGCTGGCCGAGTTTCCCGCCTACGCACAGTCAGCGCGCATCTGCCGGCTGTTCAACGGCGGACGCGCCGTGCTGGCCGAGCACAACGTTGAGTATCTGCGCCTGGCCGACCAGGTCGGCGACCTGTCGGATTCCGCGTTCGAGCGCCTGAAGGGTGTCGAACTCAAGCTGGCCAACTGCATGGATGCCGTCGTCTGCGTTTCCGACCGCGATCGACGCCAGCTTATCGACGACGGCCTGGACCCGGCCAACCTGGTCACCATTCCGCACGGGGTCGACATCGAGCGCTTCGACCGAGCCGAGCCCGAGATCCTGTCCGAACGCTTCGGGCTCGATCCCGATCGTCCGGTGCTGGCCTACCACGGCACGTTTTCCTACGGTCCCAACAAGCAGGCCCTGTTGACCAGCATCGCCGAGTTGCTGCCGCGCCTGGCCAAACTGGGACACCGTGTGCAGCTGCTGGCAATCGGCAGCGAGCCGCCAGCCGCTATCGACCACCCCGATGTCTACCTGCCCGGCAGCCTCGACCATCTGGCCGCCCCGCTCAAGGCCTGCGACCTGGCCATCGTGCCGCTGACCTCCGGCGGTGGTACACGCATGAAGATCCTGGATTATTTCGCCGCCGGTCTGGCGGTGGTCAGCACCCGCAAGGGTTGCGAGGGCCTGCCGGTCAACGACGGCCGCGAGCTGCTCATCCGCGACGACTGGGATGCCTTCGCGCGCGCCGTCGCCGATCTCCTAGAGGACGACGGGCGCCGCCGCAAACTGGCCGAGCGCGGTCACGCGTTTGCCCGGCGGCTGAGTTGGTCGGAAATAGCCAGTCGCTATGATCGGTTGTTCCGGAAATTGGTGTAAGGAAGACCAAGTACCAAGTTCCAAGCACCAATTTCCAAACAAATTCCAAGCACCAATGTTCGAATGATCGAAACAGACACAACCGCGGCCCACGTTTGGCGGAGCCAAGCTTTGCTCATTCGGTCATTGGAATTTCGAATTTGTTTGAGATTTGGTGCTTGAGATTTGTGATTTGATTCAACTCGTCACATCGTCGCGCACGTACTTCGGCTCCAGTTCCCAGGCGGGCACCGGTTCGATGGTCTCGGCCAGTACCAGAACGCTGCGGGCGTTGGGCCAGACCTCCGGCAGCGCCTGGCTCACCTTGCCGTCCAGTACGCTTTCAAGTTCCTCGCCGTAGTTCGCCAGGCCGGAACCGGCAGCCAGCCATGGGCCGTCGTGCGGCAGCTCGAGTTGCCGCGGCGGTACCACCACTTCGGGGTCCATGGCCACATGCGCGCCGTCGCGGCGTTCGAAGAAACCGGCATAGATCTCCGACATGCGCGCATCGAGCACCGCCAGGACATGCGGCGAGCGTGTCTCCGGGTCGGCCGCATGCGCCAGCGCCGCGAGGGTCGAGACCGGGTGGATCGGCAGATCGTGGGCCAGGGCAATGCCCTGCGCCGCACCCAGCCCGATGCGCAGGCTGGTGAAGCCGCCCGGTCCGCGCGAGACTGCCAGTGCATCGAGGTCGCAATAGCCGATGCCCGCCTCGGCCAGTAGTTCGCCGATCCAGGGCAGCAGCAGCTCGGCATGACGCCGTGGCGCGAGTTGCTCACGTACGCGCACATCGCCGTCGACGGCCAACGCCACGGCGCAGAAATCGGTTGCTGTCTCGATACCCAGCCGTATCATGCCGCCAATCGCTCGCGCAGGAATTCAGCCACTTCGCTGGCGCTGTCTGCACGCGTCATCGGCGGCAGGCTCTTGAGGAAGATCCGGCCGTAGGGCTTTTGCAGGATGCGTGGATCGCCGAGCACCAACACGCCGAAATCATCGGACTGACGAATCAGCCGTCCGGCCCCCTGCTTGAGCGCCAGCACCGCCTGCGGCAACTGCACCGTGGTAAACGGATTCTCGCCGGCCTCGCGCACGGCCTTGAGCGTGGCCTCCAGCACTGGATCGTCAGGCGCGGCAAAAGGCAGCTTGTCGATCACCACCACGCTCAGCGCCCGACCCGGCACGTCGACCCCTTCCCAGAAACTGGCCGCGCCCAATAGCAGGCTGTTGGGGCTGGTGCGAAAACGCTCGAGCAGCACATGACGCGGCGCGTCTTCCTGAATCAGCAACTTGAAGTCGGAATGCGATCGCAGCCACTGCGCCGCCCGCTGCAGGGCGCGATGCGAGGTGAATAGCAGGAAGGCGCGCCCGCCGGCGGCCCTGAGCAGTGGCAACACCTGCTCGAGCAGCGACTCGGTATGCGAAGGGTCGCGCGGTTCGGGCAGCTGGTCGGGAATCCACAGGCGGGTCTGGGCCGGATAGTCGAATGGGCTTTCCACGACCAGCTCTTCGGCCGAATCCAGGCCGAGCCGTCGGGTGAAATGCTCGAAGCGCCCGTTGACCGCCAGCGTCGCCGAGGTCATCACCCAGGTCGCCGGCACGCGCTCGCGCAGTTCTGTCAGCGGCGCAGCCACGTCGAGCGGTGTCAGATTGAGCTGGAAGCGCCCGTTGCGCGAGCTGAACCAGCGCACGTAGCCTTCGCGGCCGACGAGGAAGTCGTGCAGGCCGTCGTGCAGGACCGCCGCCCGCTCGGCACAGTTGCTCAGGTCGCGCGTGCGCTCGGCCAGTGGATCGAGCGCGCGGGCCAGGTCATTGAGTGCCCGAGCCAGTGCCTGCAACTCGTCGAGCTGCCTGCGCAGGCCGGAATATTCACCGCGCGGCGGCAGATCGGCACAGGCGCTCATGGCCTGCTCCAGGGCCGCACGCAGATTCTCGGTTGGCTCGCGCAGAAACTTGAGACTGCCGGCAGACCCGCCACAGGCCGCCAGGGTGTCGCGCGCGAGCTCACGGACCTGCCAGGCGCTCAAGCCGCGCGAAAAAAAGCGCATGGCCGTGTCCGGAACCTGGTGGGCCTCGTCGATGACGACCGTCTCGGCCCCGGGCAGCACTTCGCCGAAGCCGGTCTGTTTGAGGGCCATGTCGGCGAACAACAGGTGGTGATTGACAACCACCACGTCGGCCTCCTGGGCGCGGCGCCGCGCCTGCACCAGGTGGCAGTCGGACAGGAATGGGCATTCGCTGCCCAGGCAGTTGTCCTGGGTCGAGGTCACCAGCGGCCACACGCGCGACTGGCTGGAAATGCTGTCGACCTCGCTGATCTCGCCGCTTTGGGTCTGGCGTGACCAGCGCTGCACGGTGCGCAACTCCTCGGCAACCTCGTCGAACAACTCGGCTTCGGCGAGATGACGTTCGAGCCGGTGCAGACAAAGATAATTGCCACGCCCCTTGAGCAGGGCCGTCTTGCGCTCAACGCCCAGGGCCTCGAGCGCCATCGGCAGGTCGCGCCGGAATAACTGGTCCTGCAGATTGAGTGTGCCAGTCGAGATGATGGTGCGCTCGCCACGCAAAAGGACCGGCAACAGGTAGGCCAGGGTCTTGCCCGTGCCGGTCGCCGCCTCGGCCACCAGATCCTGGCCGCCGGCCAGGCAACGATCAATGGTTTCGGCCAGCTCGAGCTGGCCCGAGCGCGGCCGGAAAGCCGGCAGCCGTTCGGCCAGCGGGCCATCGGCACCGAAAAGTTCTGCCAGCGATCGGCTCACGGCCAGGTCGGGGTCAGAACCGCTCGGGCGGTTCGAGCGGGCACACGCGAGCCCGCTCACGCGCCTGCTCGGCCTGAACCACCTGCCCATTGCGTTCACGTGCCAGGGCCATGGCCTGCCAGTTGCGACGGCAGATATCACCGACCTGCGGACCCAGTTCCCAGGAGCGCTCGGCGTAGTTCTCCGCCTGCTCCCACTGGCCGCGCGCAAGCTGCAACTCGGCCATGTTCTGGAGTAATTCGGGATCACGTGCTTCGATCCGAAGGGCCCGTTCGAGCAGGCTCTCGGCACGCTCGAGATCACCGGCCTTACGGGCCGCCTCGGCCGCCTGCTCGAGTTCCTGCACGGCCGGATTTCTCAGCGGATAGACCTGCAGGCCGCGCGGTTCCTCGCCGCCCTCCGGCGCCCTGACCCGTTCTACCATTTCGGGGTCATCCATTGTCGGCTGCCAGGCGCAGGCCGCCAACACCAGGCTGGCCGACACGGCCAGAGCGAGGCCCCTGAAGTTATGTTCACGTTGCATGGTTGAAGCGTTACCCGCGCATTTCACATCGAGTCGTATGGTAACCCGCGGCGACCCGGCTCAGTTCCCGAACGGCCAGCGGCCGCGCCGCTCGATGCAGTCGGAGAACGTCTCGGGCTGACTGCCCGCCAGGAAGGGAATGGCCACGGCATTCGGGCAGTCCTCGTCGGCCAGGATAGGCTCGGGCCAGTCGATCCAGAACCACTCGATCGAGTCCGGCCAGCCGCGCCGGACCTGGCGCAAGGGCAAGGCAGCGAACAGTTCGGCCCAGACCGGCAGGGCGGTGTTCGCACCGCCGACCGCGGCGGGCTGGTTGTCGTCGCGACCGGCCCAGACCACGCCCAGCCAGTCGCCGGTGTACCCCACAAACCAGGCGTCGCGCCGGTCGTTGGTTGTGCCGGTCTTGCCACGCACGCCCGGATCCTGAGGCAGATGCGATGAAAGCGAGCGGCCGGTGCCGTCGGTGACCACGCGGCGCAGGGCGAAGTCCAGCAGGGCGAGGGCCTCGCGCTCAGCAAGGGGCTTGAGCCGTGGTGGGTAGCGTCCGATGACCTCGCCATCGCTGTCGACCACCTCACGGATACCGCGCACCGCCGCACTGTAGCCTTCTGCGGCCAGTGGCTGATAAAGCTGGGCGACCTGCAGCGGGGACAGCTCGACGGCGCCGAGAAAGGCCGATGGATGCGCATCCCGACCCGGCTCGACGCCGAGCTGGCGCATCAGAGCGAACAGGGCATCGACACCGATCTCCAGGCCCAGGCGGACCGTAGCCTGGTTGTAAGACTGCGCCAGGGCCTCGAGCAGTGGCACCGTGCCGTGACTGACCTCATCGTGGTTGGCCGGTCGCCACTCGCCCGAACCGGGGATGTCCAGCACCAGGGGTTCGTCCTCGAGCGGTGTGACCAGGCTGAAAACATCCGGTTGCGCCAGCGCCAGCAGATAGACCAGCGGCTTGATCACCGATCCCACCGGCCGCCGTGCATCCAGCGCACGATTGAAGCCACGGCGACCGCTGACGCGATCACCGACCAGCGCCCGTACCTCGCCGCTGGCCGGCTCGAGCAGGACGATGGCACCCTGCAGTTCATCGCCCGCACGCCCGGTCCGCGAAAGGCCCTGCTCCAGGGCATGCTCGGCCCGGGCCTGGGCCGAAGGTGACAGGGTGGTGAAAATACTCAGGCCGCGGCCGCGCAGGTCACGATCACGATAGTCGGCACGCAACTGGCGCTGGACCAGGTCGAGGAACGCCGCGTACTGAACAGCCCCCGAACGCAGGCCCGGGTTGAGGCCGAGGCCCGCGTCGGCGTAGCGCTGCCGGTCGGCAGCATCGATCAGGCCGGTCTGCTCGAAAATCGCCAGCACCCGGTTGCGGCGCTCGCGGGCGCGATCGGGATTGCGCAGGGGGTGATACCAGGACGCACCGCGCGCCATGCCGACCAGCAGGGCAATCTGACCCGGATCGAGCGCTTGCACCGATTGCCCGAAATAGTACTCGGCGGCGCGGCCGAAGCCGTGAATGGCGCGACCGCCTTCCTGGCCCATGTAGACCTCGTTGAGCCAGGCCTCGAGAATCGCCGCCTTGGTATAGCGCCGCTCCAGGCTGGCGGCCATGATCGCCTCGTTGAATTTGCGCAGCAGGTTGCGTTCTGGCGAGAGAAACAGGTTCTTGACCAACTGCTGCGTGATGGTGCTGCCACCCTGCACCACCCGTCCGGCGCGCAGGTTGGCCCACAGGGCCCGCAGCAGGCCGCGCAGGTCGATGCCGTGGTGATGTTTGAAGCGACGATCCTCCACCGCCTGGGCTCCGGTGACCAGCAATGGCGGGAACTCCGCCAGCGCGATCGGGGTGCGGATACGATCGTCGAGCGGCATCAGGCGACCCAGCTCGGCTGGCGGCAATCGCAGCACGCCGGACTCCCCGTCGAGATCGATCCCGTCAGTCGTCACGTTCAGGACGACTCGCTGTGCCGGCTGGACGCCATCGGGAAAGGCAAAGGCAGGCAGGTGCAGCTCGAAGCTTTGGCCGGACTGCCGAAAGTGGCCGGGGCGTTGCGGCGAGCCGGCGCGCAGACCCGCGGCTTCCAGTTCGACGATCAGGTCGCGGCGCGCGATCTGTACGCCGTCGTGCAGCTCCAGCGGCCGAGCGTAGACGCGGCTGGCCTGGGTCAGGTGCCGGTCGGCAAAGCGCAGGCCGGCCTCGCGGTCCAGCCACCAGATCCAGGGTCCAAACAGGCCGAGCAGCACTCCGGCCAGGAAGAGCACGGCATGCAAACCAAAACGGCGGGTCGATTCTGACTTGCCGCGGCGGCTCTTTCTTCGGGTTGATCGGGATCGTCGAGGCTTGCGGGCCATGGTCGAGGTGACAGCCGATGGGGATTGACGGATAATTGCGCGTTTGGACTGCCCGGCCCTGACCGGCCTGTCCGGCGTCCGTCAATTATACCCTTGGGCTCATGGTTTCTATCACTCCGACAAGGCCGATCATCGTCGTCCTGACGCGCCGGGGCGAGCGGGTCGATGCAGACTGGCTCAATCGTCTCGACAAGGTCCTGCCGGGCAAGCGCCTGATCACCGGCGGCGGGAAGGCACCCGAAGGTGAGAATCGCGGCCCGGACGACCGCAGCCCGTGGTGGCAATGGATCGGTTCCATGCCGGACACCGACACCGAAGACGGCGTGGTGATCATCGAGTCCGGCATCGAACTGCCCCGGCTGAGCGGCAAACGCATCGAGCGAATACTCGAAGACGCCGACTGCCCGCCGCTGACGACCTGTCCCGGCAATCACGAGTCAGCGCTGAACCCGATGGCCGGGCTGGAAGGACTGCCACGACCCGAAGTGCTCGATTCCCTGGTGTGGACAGCGGCCGAGCCGGGCTGGTCCTTTGTCCATCATGTCCCCCAGCGCTTTGCCATCGTGCCGCCGGGCCGCCTGGAAGCGGCCGTGGCGGCCGCCGAACGCGGTGTCTGTGCACTCTACGACGGCCTCTGGGCCCACGATCCGGCGCTACCGGCCAGCGCGGGCGATTACGATCAGCCCGATATCCGGGCGGCAACCGGGCATCTCCGCCAGGCCGCACAGACACTGATCGAGGGAGACATCGACCGCCCGCTACCCCTGTTCGGCCTGGACGGGAAACCGGTGGTCCTGCACATCAGCCACGACTGGGGCGGCGGCGTCGCCCGCTGGATTGCCGACATCATCGCAGCCGACCTCGAGCGCCACCACCTGGTGCTTTCGGCCAGCGGTCGCAGCGATGGCAAGCTGCACGGCGAGGTCCTCAAGCTCTATGCCGCCGGCCCGGGACGAGCACCGGTGCGCCAGTGGACGCTGACACCAGCCATCAGCGGCACACAGACCCATCATGAAAGACATCGGGAAGCGCTCGACCGGGTGATCGGCCGTTTCGCCGTCGAGCGCGTCGTCGTCTCTTCGCTGATCGGTCACGGGCTCGACGCCCTGGCCACCGGCCTGCCGACCCTGCAGGTGCTGCACGACTACTACCCGGCCTGGCCGGTGCTGGATTTCGACCCCTTCGCCTATCGCCAGGACGACGGTGGGTTTGACCTCGAACGCGCCATCGCGGAAAACGGCAAGGGCTTTCATTTTCTCGAGCGCCGGACGCAGGCCTGGCAGGCCCTGGCGCAAGACTGGCTCGAAATCGTCCAGCACAACCAGGTCGATTTGATCGCCCCGACCCGGCACGTTCTCGAGCGCTGGCAGGCGCTGGTCGACGACCCGCTCGATATTGCGCGCGTTATCGGCCACGGCTTCGGTGGATGGACCAGCGAAACGCCGTCGATCGCGCCTCGCCGCCTGCCCGACGGCCGCCTCAACCTGGTCGTGGTCGGCCGCCTGTCGGCCGGAAAAGGCAGCGGCCTGCTCGAGCAGTCGCTTGAACGGCTGACGGCTCACGCCCGGATCACCCTGATCGGCTGCGGCCGCCACGGCATGCGTTTCTTTGGCCGCCGCGGCGTCGACATCATCCTCGATTATGCGCACGACGCCCTGCCCGAATACCTGGCCCGGGTCGGTGCACAGGCCGTACTGTTCCTGTCGACCGTACCGGAAACCTGGAACTACGTGCTGAGCGAGACCCGGGCGCTGGGCCTGGTCCCCATCGCCACCCGCACGGGCAGTTTCCTCGAGCGCATCGAGCACGGTCGCGACGGCGTGCTGTTCGAACCCGACGCCGACAGCCTGGTGGCCGCGGTGGCGAAGCTGCAGGCCGACCCGCAGCGATTCGAAGCCATGCGACAGGCGTTGCCGGAAGAACCGGACGCTGCCGCACAACTGGCGGCTCTCGACGTTGATTCAGAACGCGCACCGGGGCGAACAGACACGATCAACCACTCGCTGATACAGGCGCAGTGGCAGGCCGCCGCAGCGGACCAGAGCGACGCCCGGCAGCAGATCGCCGCGCTCGAGGCCGATCGGCTAACGCTGCAACAGGACCTGGCCGAACGCACCGCCTGGGCACGCAAGCAGGAGCGATTGACCCGGGAGCGCACGCGCTGGGCGCAGCGGCTCGAAAATCACGACATTCCCCAGCTCAGGGCGCAACTGGAGGGGGAGCTGGAATCGCGCACCCGATGGGCGCAGTCGCTTGAGCGCGACCTTGACCTGGCCCAATCCCGCATCCAGCACCTGGATGACGAACTGCAGACCATCTTCGCCAGCCGTTCCTGGAAACTGACCCGGCCGCTGCGCGTGGTCAATCGCATGGCCGACAACGCCGTGCGCCGACGCATCTATAACCCCCTGCGCTGGCCGAAGCTGATCGCTCGGCTGCTGCACAACCTCAGGCTCTATGGCCTGCGCGGCACTCTGGATCTGATGCAGCAGTCCGATATGGCCGGTCCCGAGCCGCTTGCCCCCTTCGAGCCAATATTCGAGCCGCCGCCGGAAGCGCCGGAACCGGTACGACTGGAGACCGCCAACCGGCCCACAACGAGCATCGTCATCCCGGTGTTCAACAAGCTGGCCTACACGGCCGCCTGCCTGCATGCCATCGCAGAGGAAACCCGCAGCCACTCTTTCGAAGTGATCGTGGTCGACGACTGCTCGACTGACGCCACCGCGGAGTACCTGTCGCAGTGCGAAGGACTGACCATCGTCAGCAATGACACGAACAGCGGCTTCATTTACAGCTGCAATGCGGGCGCGGCCGTCGCCCGCGGCGAGTTCCTGGTGTTTCTCAACAACGACACCACGGTCACCCGCCACTGGCTCACCGCTCTCATTGACACCTTCGATCATTTTCCCGACACCGGAATCGTCGGCGCCCGGCTGGTCTATCCGGACGGTCGGCTGCAGGAGGCCGGCGGCATCGTGTTTCACGACGGCTCAGGTTGGAACTACGGCCGCGGCGACCAACCCGACCGGCCCGAGTACAGCTTCGCCTGCGAGGCCGACTATGTCTCGGGGGCCTGCCTGGCCATCCCTCGCGAGACCTTCGAACGGGCCGGCGGCTTCGACTCGCACTACGCCCCGGCCTACTACGAGGACACCGATCTGTGCTTTCGCGTGCGCGAACTCGGCTTGAAGGTGGTCTACCAGCCCGGCTGCACCATCGTGCATCACGAGGGCATCAGTTCCGGCACCGACGAGTCGTCCGGCACCAAGCGCTATCAGGCGGTCAATCGCGAAAAATTCGTCGAACGCTGGCGCGAGGCGCTGGCCGGGCAGCCCGACCCGGTGCCCGGACCGGAAGCCATCGACCAGGTCCGGCGCGCCCGGCACCACCGCAGCCTCGGCCGCGTGCTGGTTATCGATGCGGTCACGCCCGAACCCGACAAAGACTCCGGCTCGATGCGCATGGAGGCCATGCTCACCATCCTGCGCGACATGGGCTATCGGGTCAGTTTCATGCCGGAGAACCTGGCCTGGACCGACCGCTATACGCGCAACCTGCAACAGCGCGGCGTCCAGGTCCTGTTTCATCCCTGGGTGACCGGCACCGAAGACTGGCTGCATGAGCACGGCACGGCGCTCGACCTGGTGCTGGTCAGCCGCCACTACGTGCTCGCGCCCCTGATCGATTCGATCCGCAAGCACTGTCCGAACGCCCGCGTGATCTTCGATACCGTCGACCTGCACTTCCTGCGCGAACAGCGCATGGCCGAACTGACCGGCGACGAGCGTGCGCGGCGTATGGCCGAGAAAACCCGCAAGGCCGAACTCGGCCTGATCCGCTCGAGTGACGCCACCCTGGTGGTCAGCCCGGTCGAGCGCGACCTGCTGCAGCAGGCGCTTCCCGATGCCGACATCCAGGTGCTGTCGAACATCCACCACATCCACGGCCGCAGTCGCGACTGGTCCGAGCGACGCGACCTGCTGTTCGTCGGCGGTTTCCAGCACCCGCCCAATATCGATGCCGCCGAATGGCTGATGGATGAGATCATGCCGCGGGTCCGGGCCGAACTGCCCGAGGTGCGGCTGCACATCATCGGCAGTCGCATGCCGGAGAACCTGCGTGAGCGGAGCGTCGACGGCGTCGTCCTGCACGGCTACGTCGAAGACCTGAAGCCTTACCTCGAAGGTTGCCGGCTGTCCGTGGCGCCACTGCGCTACGGCGCCGGCGTCAAGGGCAAGGTCAACCAGGCCATGGCCTGGGGGCTGCCGGTCGTCGCCACCACTTGCGCGGCCGAAGGCATGTACCTGGAAGACGGCAAGGATGTGCTCCTCGCCGATAGCAGCGACGAGTTTGCCGCTGCCATCGTTCGAGCCTACAGCGATGAATCACTCTGGCTCGCGCTCTCAGACGGTGGTCTGGTCAATGTCGAATGCCATTTCAGCTTCGAGGCCGCCAAGAGCGCCATCAGTGAATTGCTGGGTTCCCTTACTCAGAAGCACTAACCGCAAAGACGCAAAGATCGCCAAGATTGCAGTGCACTTTGGTTGGGGACCGATCAGTGTCGTAGATTTCTTTGCGCTCTTCGCGTCTTCGCGGTTAGCTTGACTAACGAAGGCGACGCGCGGCCGTCACGGCGGGTATGGTCTGTAGGCGGTTGAGCAGCGCGGCGAGCTGATCGAAGTCCTCGACCTGAACGGTCAGCTCGATCTTCACGCTCCCGCCGGCCTCGGGTTGGTGGGCGTTCATGGCCGTGACATGGACCTTCTCCGCGGCCAGCAGGGTGCCGATATCCTTGATCAGCTCGTGCCGGTCCCACGCTTCCACGATGATCCGCGAGGGATAGCGGCTGCGCGGGCCCGAACTCCAGCGGACGTCGAGCACGCGCTCGGGCTGGCGCCGTTGAAGGTTGCGAAACTGCTTGCAGTCCTGGCGATGGATGCTTACGCCACGGCCGCGCGTGATGTAGCCGGCGATGGCATCGCCCGGCACCGGCTGGCAGCAGCGCGCCATCTGGTGCAGCAGGCTGCCAACGCCCGCGATGCGCACATCGTCGTCACTCCCGGACTCGACCGGCCGTCGCTGGACCGCAATGCCTTCGTCTTCCTTGCGCTCCCGTGCATGCAGGCGCTCGACCGCCCGGGCTACCTGAGTGGCCGTCACTTCCCCGGCGCCGACGCTCACGTACAGGTCCTCCACGCGCGTGGCGTTGAACCGCTCCATGACCCGGCGGATTTCGTCGGGATCAATGTCGAGACGGCGGAATTCCGCCTCGACGGAGTGCTTGCCGGCCGTCAGGTTCTCTTCCTGGTTGGCCTGTCGAAACCACTGCCGCGCCTTGGCGCGGGCACGCGCCGTGCCGATATAGCCCAGGCGCGGCACCAGCCAGTCGCGCGAGGGCCGGGCCTCGTTGCCGGTCAGGATTTCGACCCGGTCGCCGTTGCGCAGACAATAGGTCAGCGGAACGATGCGGCCGTTGACCCGCGCGCCGCGACAGCGGTGTCCGACTTCGGTGTGAATCAGGTAGGCGAAATCCAGAGGCGTGGCGCCGGCGGACAGGTCGCGCACCTCGCCTTTCGGCGTGAGCACGTAGACCCGATCCTCGGTGGTGAGGTTGCTGAAATTCTCCAGCAGCGCTTCATCATCGTCGCCGTCTTCCTGGGCTTCGAGCAGCTGACGCATCGCACCGATACGCTTTTCCAGCGCATCGTCGCGCGGGCCGCCTTCCTTGTAGCGCCAGTGCGCCGCCACCCCTAGCTCGGCATGGCGATGCATCTCGTGGGTACGGATCTGCACTTCCACCACTCGCCCGCTGTCGGTGCGAACGGCCGTGTGCAGCGACTGGTAGAGATTGGCCTTGGGATTGGTGATGTAGTCGTCGAATTCGCCCGGCACCGGCTGCCACTGGGTATGCACCAGGCCCAGCACGGTGTAGCACTGCTCGACGCTGTCGACCAGCACGCGCACCGCGCGCACGTCGAACAGCTCATGGAAGTCGAGGCCCTTGCGCTGCATCTTGCGCCAGATCGAGTAGATATGCTTGGCCCGGCCGCTGACATCGCCGGGGATATCGGAATCGGCCAGCAGCATGCGCAGACGGTTCATGAACTGCTCGATGAAGGCCTGGCGATCGGAACGCTTTTCAGCCACCAGCTGGCTGATGCGCTGGTAGGTTTCCGGCTCAAGATAGCGAAAGCTCAGATCTTCGAGCTCCCACTTGAGCTGCCAGATGCCGAGGCGATTGGCCAGCGGCGCGTGGATCAACTGCGTCTCGCGCGCCACTTCGCGGCGCGTCGCCTCCTCGTCATCGCGAACTGCGTGCAAGCGCGCGATCTGCCAGGCGAGCGCAATCAACACCACGCGCACGTCAGCCACCAATGCCATTAGCAGGCGCCGAAGGCCCTCGGCACGGGATTGGTCATCGGGGAGGTAGTTGCGGCCGAAGTGGCTCAGTGTGGCCAGTTGCTCGAGCAGGCGCAGCACCGAGTCGGGTAGCTGTTCCTCGACAGAAGTCGGAAGGCGGTCCGCCACCAGCACATGGGGCAGCATCACGGTTGCGGCAAGGGTATCTGAATCCGGGGAGAGCGGCTCAAGGGCCTTGAGTGCGCCGAGGACCAGTCCGGATTCGTCCAGTCCGCTGCCGGGCGCTCGTGAGCCTTCGACCAATTCTCGCAGCTGCCTACTGACCGCAACCTGGCGTGCGGCATCCGAGTTGTCGAGCCAATCGATCAGCTCGCGTACTAACCGCGTATCCGAGGCTTCGCTAGGCTGATGCACCTAAGTTCCACTACAACCAACTCGCGCAGCGTCTAGAGCGTGATCTCGAAAGGCTGGCTTCTGACGCTACTGAACGATTCGGTCGAGACGGCGCGCAATTCATAATCCGTACCCGCCGAAAGACCCAGACCTTGTGTCGAAAGGTTGGTAAATACTGCTTTCCCATCGATCACGTCGATATAACTCTGGAGTTCGGCCACGAATCCATTGCTATTGAACAGTTCCATGCTGATCTGGCCGGAGTTGTGACTGTTGACCAGGTTGTTGTTGGCATCGACGATGGCCACCTCGATGGGATCACCCTGGTCCGTAAGGACGAGATTACCGGCTACAGTACTGCCCGGCTGATTCCAAAACGCCATTGCCACTGCCTCACCGACAATTCCCAGGTCCACCTCGGCAACGTCACTCTCGACCTGGGACCCGGCACCGTTAACCAGCCCGGCGTACAGATTGAGGACTCCCTCCGAACCCGCCGTGACTTCACGGTTGATCTCGAAAACCAGCTGTGACTGGGCCGGTAGCGAAATACCCTGGAAACGAATCGAACCGGTACCGCTCGAAGCGGGGCAGGCGCCGTTATCCTCAAAAGTTTCAAACATTGCACCAATACAAATCCAATCCCCGGCGCTGAGCGATGCATCGAAGGGCGATGCATCCAAGGAATCGCTAGCCGGGAACAGTTCCTGAAAAGCCAGCGTTTCGGCAGCGCCTTCCCCAGTATTCGAAATGACCAGATCGTAAGTGATCAGGTCACCCGGAGAAACGGAAACGTTATCGAACGATCCGACCTCATTCGCGATGGATCCGTTAATCTTCAGGTTGGTGAATTCGATCTGAATTTCCGGATAAGTGGCGAAGTCGTCCTTGAAAAACCGGTCGGTAACACCGTCATCGGTAGAGTTACGCGACGGATTGACAGCTTTGCCGAACGGACCGAACGTGCCGTTGCTCGACTTGAAGAAGCACTGCACCGAACTCGCAGGCGACATGGAAATCGCGTTACCGGCCAGATCGTAACCAAGATCAGCACCCATGCCCACCGAATCCATCACCACATGGCCATTGGCATCGGTGGCAGTCAAGGTCACGCCTTCCGGGCTAGCGAAATCAAAACAGAAGAGCGGACTGTCGTATACGCCGGTCGAACCAACGGCAAAATCGATCCGGTCGTTGGCCAGATCGTAATTGAGCAGGCTGCCGGCCCCGGTATCGAGGATGTCGTGATAGGGCGAGCCGGAAATCTGGAAATCAAGAACACTGGGCGTCTGCGCGGAAGCCGCCGCGACGACCCCCAAAATCAGCAGGGCAGGCAAAAACTTGAACTTAGCTGGTCTCACTATCAGGAATCTCCTGGCTGGTCTGGGCGGTATACAACACAATTGTACCCATTTTTCAGACCCAGTGACTATCCCCAAGCCATAAAAGTTCCGTTAATTCAGGACTTTCTGGCCGAAATCTGAGACTTTAGTCACGCAATCTCCGCCAACACTTCCTTCCAGGCCGACTCGAGCCGCTGCCGGGAGGCCTTTTCGGCCGTACCCAGCTTCTGGGCGAATACCTGCACCCGAAATTCCTCGACCAGCCAGCGATAGCGGTCAAGCGTGGGCGTGTACCAGCCGCCCTCGGCGAGGTGATCGAGGTATCGCTGCCACCACGGCCCCACCTCGGCCATACGCTGCCTGTCGCGCACCGGATCCTGCTCCAGCACCTCGAGACGGACGTGCAGAGCCTCCAGGTAGCGAGGGTAGTGCCGCAGACGCCTCGCGTCAATATCATCGAGAAATCCGGCATACATCAGATCCTCGAGCTGGCTTTGCATATCCCTCACGGCTCCGGGCACGGCCTCTTCCAGACTGTTCAGCCAGCGATCCGCCTGGTGCCACAATACAAACATTTTATCGGCAATTTGCGCCAGTTCGGCATACTTTATAAGAAGATCCTGACGGATGGCAGCGACCCTCTGATCGAAAGCCGCCCGGTCGCGAACCGCCCAGGCTTCGTTCAGCAGGTCCCGCAGGGCGAGGCTGCGCAGGCTTTCGGTCATGGCCGCCGGATCCTCGACGCGCGCCCAGGCCAATTGGGCGTCGCGACTCAGGGCATGGTTTTTCTGCAAGTATTTCCACTTGTCACGAATCGCTTCGCGCGCCAGGACCAGCAGTCCATTGCGATGGGCCTGGCGCGCCTCGATCTCGCTGTCGAACAAGCGCACGCCGGCCCGGCGGCCCTGATCGACCAGCGCCGGCCAGGCACGGTGGCCACCGCGGGTGGTGATCGCTTCGGGCAATTCCGGGAAGTCGGCCGGCCCGAGATCGTCACGCTGCCACTGTCCCGCCTGGCGATCCATGAACTCGCGCCGGGCCCGCTCGCTGAATCGCTCGATCAATTCAGCCACATCGCGGCTCTCACCCAGCACCTGACCGCCGTCATCGCGCAGACGAATCAGAAAAAACAGGTGCCTGGGCAGCTTGTCGAGCTTGAAGTCGGCGGGCTCGATTTCCATGCCCGACATGCGCGAGAGCTCGCCTGCCAGTCGGTCGAGCAAGGCGCCCTCTGGCACGCCGAGCGACTCGATGGCGGCCCGGGCGTATTCGGCCGCGGGCACCAGGGAACGCCGCTTTGCCTTCGGCAGACTGGCAATCAGCGCGGTGACCTTCTCCTCGAGGAGGCCCGGCACCAACCACTGCAAGCGGCCGGCGTCGAGCCGATTGAGCAGGTGCAACGGGCAATCGAACATGACGCCGTCGCGCTCGCTTGCCGGATCGAAGTGATAGTTCAGGCGAAAGCGCTCGGGGCCGAGTTCCAGGTACTCGGGGAAGGCGTCCTGGCCAGCCAGCGGCGCATCCTCCCGCAGCAGCGTGGCGCGATCGTAGAGCAGCTGGTCGCGCTCGTCGTCGCTGAGCCGCTCGTACCAGCGCGCAAAGGCTTTCGTGGTGAAGATGTCCGCGGGCAAGTGCCGGTCGAAGAAGACTTCCAACTCGGCCTCGGCCGCCAGTACGTCCCGCCGCCGGCGCTTGTGCTCGTGGGCAGCGAGCTCACGCTTGAGGGCCTCGTTGCGCCTGAGAAACCCGGCCTTCGAGTCGATCTCGCCACGCACCAGCGCATGGCGGATAAAGATGTCTCGCGCCGTCTGCGGGTCACGCGGTCCGTAGTGGACGCGCCGCTTCTCGACCAGGATCAATCCGTGCAGGCTGACCTGCTCGTAGCCCATCACGCGGCCCGAACGCCGGTCCCAGTGCGGGTCGTACACGCGTGATTTCAGCAGGTGTGCGCCCTGCTCTTCCAGCCATTCGGGCTGAACCGGCGCGGCCATGCGCGCGTAAGGCCGCGCTGTCTCCACCAACTCGGCGGCCATGATCCAGCCCGGGTTGCGCTTCGCGAGCACGGAGCCGGGAAAAATGCGGAACTTGTGCCCACGCGCCCCCTGGTACTCCCCGCCTTCCTCGTGCTGGCCGATCATGCCCAGCAGCCCGGCCAGCAGGCTGCGATGGACGGCTTCCGGATCGGCCGCCCCCAGCCGACCGAACTTCCATCGCTCATCGCGGGCGATCTGCTTCAACTGCGCATGGAGCTGGCCCCATTCGTGCAGGCGCTGGGGCGCAAGAAAGTGCCGGCGCGCCAGCTTGTCGGCCTGACTGCGGGAGTTCTCGGACCGTACCTGCTGCCACCACTGCCACAACTTGAGCAGGGTAAGAAAGTCCGAGCCCGGCACCACGAACTGCGCATGGGCCTGGTCGGCGGCCTGCTGCTGATCCAGCGGCCGCTCACGCGCATCGGCCACCGACAGGGCCGCGACCAGCACCAGCACCTCGGCCAGCGCACCGCGCTGCGCCGCCTCGATCAGCATGCGGCCGTGGCGGGCATCGACCGGCAGCCGGGCGAGCTGGCGGCCCGACGGGGTCAGTCGCCGCTCGCCGTCGATCGCGCTCAGCTCGAACAGACTTTGCCAGGCCTCGCCGATCAGGCGTTTCGGCGGTGGATCGACAAAAGGAAATGCCTCGGGATCACCCAGGCCCAGCGCGAGCATTTCCAGCAGCACGCCGATCAGGCCGGCGCGCTGGATCTCCGGCTCGGTGAACTCCGGGCGGGCGAGAAAATCGGTCTCGTCGAACAGGCGCACGCAGGTGCCCGGACCTATCCGGCCGCAACGCCCGGCCCGCTGGTTGCAGGACGCCTGCGAGACCGGCTCGACCGGCAGCCGGAGCACCTTCGAATGCGCCGCATAGCGCGAAATGCGCGCCAGGCCGGAGTCGATCACGAAGCGGATGCCAGGCACCGTCAGCGAGGTTTCGGCCACGTTGGTCGCCAGCACGATGCGCCGGCCCGTATCCAGCTTGAAGATCCGGTCCTGCTGGGCGGCGGGCAGGCGGGCGTAGAGCGGCAAGACCTCGGTATGCGAGAGATTGGCGCGCTTGAGTGCGCGCGAGACCTGGAAGATTTCACGCTCGCCGGGCAGGAAGACCAGGATGTCACCGCGCGAATCGATGCGACTGACCGTGTCGACAGCCCGTCGCACCTGCTGCGGCAGGTCCTCGCCCTCCTTGGGTGCCTGATATTGGATGTCGACCGGATAGCCGCGGCCCTCGACGGTAATCACCGGCGCCTGGTCGAAGTGCTCGGCGAAACGCTCGGTATCGATGGTCGCCGAGGTGATGATGATTTTCAGGTCCGGACGACGCCGGGTCAGACGCTTGAGATAGCCGAGCAGGAAGTCGATGTTGAGACTGCGCTCGTGCGCCTCGTCGATGATCAGGGTGTCGTAGGCATCGAGCAGACGGTCGTGGTGGATTTCGGCCAGCAGGATGCCGTCGGTCATGAACTTGATGTAGCTCTGGTCCGAGACCCGGTCGGTGAATCGCACCTGGAAACCCACGGCCTGCCCGAGACCACTGCCGAGCTCCTCGGCCACCCGCCGCGCCACCGAGCGCGCGGCAATGCGCCGGGGCTGGGTACAGCCGATCAGGCCACGCTCGCCCAAGCCGGCATCCAGGCAAAGCTTCGGCAACTGGGTCGATTTGCCCGACCCCGTCTCGCCGGCGACGATTACGACCTGGTTTTCGCGAATGGCTTCGACAATACTTTCGGCGTGTGCGCTGATCGGCAGATCCGGCGGCTCGCCGGTATCGGGCCGGTTCTCGGCCCGCAGTTGCCGCCGCGCCTGCGAGTCGTCGAGCAACTGCCGGTATTCATCGAGCAGGCGCTGGCGCTTCTCTTCGGGCCCACGAAAGCGGGCCAGCTGCTTGTGGCGCCGCTTCAGCCCGGCGATATCGCGCTGCATCACCTCGATCGGATCGAAAACGGGGAGCTTGCTCATGAAAGGAGTTCGTGAAACCGCAGATTGCGCAGATTTTCGCAGATTGAGTAAGGAATCATTGGAATGAACAACCTGGGTACCGGTTCCGTTGACTCGACAGGATAATCCCCAACCCGCCAGTAAATCGCCTACCGATCTGCGTTAATCTGCGCAATCTGCGGTTCCAGATAGTCTGTCAAAACGATGAATTTCAAAAGCGACAACGAAGCACCGGCCCATCCGGCCATGATCGAGGCGATTTCCCGCGCCAACGACGGCTTTGCCACGGCCTATTCCGAGGATCGCTTCAGTCGCGAGCTCGACCGTCGCTTCGCAGATCTGTTCGAAACCGATTGCCATGTGCTGCCGATCGCCACCGGCACGGCCGCCAACGCCGTGGCCATCGCCGAGCTGAGCCCGCCCTGGGGGGCAGTGCTGTGCCACGAGCTGGCCCATATTCACAACGACGAGAACGGCGCACCCGAGTTCTACTCGGCCGGGGCCAAGCTGCTGCCCCTGCCCGGGGAAGACGGCAGACTCGATGCCGACAGCGTCGCCCGCACCATCGACAGTGCCGGCGCCCATGGCGTGCATAACGTCAAGCCTTCGGTGGTCTCGATCACCCAGGCCACCGAATGCGGGACAGTCTATCGACCCGAGACGATTGCCGAAATTGCCGAAGCGACCCATTCACGCGGACTGCACCTGCACATGGACGGCGCGCGTTTTGCCAATGCCGTGGCAACGCTCGGCTGTTCGCCGGCCCAGACAACCTGGAAAGCCGGCGTCGACGTACTCAGCTTCGGCGTCACCAAGAACGGTGCCGTGACCGCCGAGGCGATCGTCGTTTTCGGCCATCCCGAATGGCTCGAGGGCATGGCCCGGCGACGCAAGCGCGCCGGACACCTGCTGTCGAAGATGCGCTACGTCTCGGCGCAATTGCTGGCCATGCTCGACGATGACCTCTGGCTGGAACTGGGTGGCATCGCCAATGCGCGAGCCCGGCAACTGGCCGAGGGCATCGAGGCCTGCCCACATGCCTCATTGCACTGGCCGGTGGAATCCAACGAGGTTTTTATGAAGGCCGCGCCCGAAACACTGGCCGCGCTCAAGGAAAAGGGCTTCGAATTCCACATCTGGCCCGGCCACGAAGACCTGGCCAGACTAGTCTGCTCCTGGGCAACCACCGAAGATCAGGTGACGGCTTTTCTCAAGGCACTGAACGCGTAGAACCAGCCAACATCATTTCACGTGCTTGCCGCCCGTCCACCCACCTGACTTGAGCACCTTCTCGCCGAGCTGCCGCGGCCCATCCTCCAGATCGGTGGCCATGGAATCATTCCAGCGGTTGAGAAAACCGTACAGGCAGACGGCGGCCAGCAGCTCGACGATCTGCTCGTCGCTCCAGTGCTGTTTCAAGCGCGCCATGAGCGCTTCATCGACGCCGTTGGGCACACTGCCAGCAGCCAGGGCAAAATCCAGGGCGGCGCGCTCGGCGTCGGAGTAATGCGCGCTGGTCTGGTACTCCCACAGAGCCTCGAGCTTTTCGTCCGGCAGGCCGCTGATGCCGGCGGCCACCAGCGAATGCGCCTCGCAGTACTGGCAGCCGGCCGCACGGCTGGCGAAATGCGCCAGCAGCCGTTTGAAGGCCGGATTCACGCTACCCTCGGGGTCCATCACGGCTGCCGTCAACTGGCCGAACGCTTCGACGATCTTCGGCCGCCGCTGCATCGTCAGCAGGCTGTTGGGAACAAAACCGAGAATCGCCTCGAAATGCCGAAAGGTCTCGCCCAGCTCCGGGGTATGATCAGCTGGCAAAGGATCAATATGCGCCATCGGGAATTCACTCGTCAGATTGCAACCAGCCGACACTATAACGTCACCCCACCCTTGGTCCCTGGTCCCTGGTCCCTGGTCCTTGGTCCCTTAAACTAGCCCCATGCCCCACGACCAACCCGTCATCCCCGTCGACGTTCATGACGGCCACCGCTTCGAGCTGATTCACGTCAGCGCGGAGCGACCGCAACACCACTTGCTGTTCCTGCCCGGCATGGGCCTGAGCGCGCGACTATTCATCGGCTTCGCCAGGGCGCTGGCCAAGCGTGGCATCGAGGTTTTCATTCACGAGTGGCGCGGCAACGGGTCCTCGAACCGGCGGGCATCGCGACAGTCGGACTGGGCCTACCGGGAGTTACTCGAGGACATTGCGGCGGCCCGCCGGGTCGTGGCGGAACACGCTCAGGACGGCCACCTGCTCGGCGGCCACAGCCTGGGTTCGCAATTAGCCTGCCTGGCCGCCGCGGCCGACGCACAGGACTGTCGCGGACTGGTCATCATCGCCGGCGGTGCGCCCTACTGGCGTGTGTTTCCCTGGCCGATGAAGGGCGTGATGATTGGCACGATGATCGCTTTTCCCACATTGGGCAGCCTGTTCGGCTACTACCCGGGCAAGCGCGTCGGCTTCGCCGGCAACGAAGCCCGCAGCGTGATGGCCGACTGGGCGCGCAGCGCGCGGACCGGAAACTACCGTCCCTCCGGCGTGAAAACCGACCTGGAAGCCGGCCTTGGCAAGCTTGAGATACCCGTGCTGGCGCTCGACATGGCCGATGACTGGTTCGTGCCGCCCGGATCGCTTGACTGGCTGATCGGCAAGTTGGCCGGCTGCCAGGTGTCAAAGCAAACGATCGGCTCCAGACGCGACGGCAAGAAGGCAGATCATTACGCCTGGATGAAACGCCCGAGTGCCACCGCCGATGCGATCGAGCAATGGCTGGGCCGTCACTCGTCCAGCATCGCGGCGACCAGGCGCGCGTAGGCCCGCTCGCGCAGCGTTGCCGGTTCGGCCAGCCCCAGCCGCGCGAGCGCCTCGACATGATCGCCGGGCCGGCCACGAAATAGCGCGCGCACCAACCGAGCCTTGCTTGCCGAAAGCCGTTTCAGTCGCTGCAGGGCAGGAATCAGGCGCTCCTCGATATCGGTGAAGTCACTGCCCATGGGGTACTCGGGGAAATCATCGCGCAGGGCTTCGAACGACTGCGCCAGGTGATCCGGCGTGTTGCGCCGCGCCGAATCGGGCACCTGCCATTCCGGATCGAGCTTGCCGGCCTGCTTCGCCTGGTCGACCAGATCGTCCTGGAAGTCGACATCCATGATGCCGACCAGGGCCTGGATGCATTCCTCATCGGTGCAGCCACGCAAATCGGCCACGCCGTATTCGGTCACGACGATGTCGCGAAGATGGCGCGGAATGGTGGTGTGCGGATACTCCCAGACGATGTTGGAAGTACGCTCGCCGTCACTACCGGTGCGGGTCGAGCGCAGCAGCAGGATCGAGCGGCCGTCGTCCATGGCATGCGCCATGGCGACGAAGTTGTACTGACCGCCCACGCCGGAGACGACCTGGTGGTCGGCCAGCGCATCGGAAACTGCTGCGCCCGTTGCAGTGACCATCATGCATGTGTTGATGAAACGGGCATGTCGGCGTTGGGCCAGTTCGAGTGTTTCCGTACCACCGTAGAGCTGATTGATGCGACCCACGCCGTGCATGCGGAATCGCGGTCGCTCGCGCGCATCCAGCTTGCTGAGAAACTCGTAGAATTCGCCGGATCCGAGGAAGAAACCGCCGTCCATGATCGCCCCGCTGCCGGCCTGTTCGATGTGCTCGCCGGCATTGACGCGCTGCTGCAGATCGAGGTCATCGAAGACTTCACGCTTGAGAATTCCGGCGCGGTAGAGGTGCATGAACCCATCCATGAACATCTCGCTGGCGCCGTAGAGCCCCGCCTCGAAGGGCTGGTGTTCCTCGATGGTCTGCCGCTGCTTTCCCAGCAGATCGACCAGCTGTCGCCAGGCCCGGTTGTGATGCTGGCGATAGATCAACGCATTGACCAGCGCATCCGACAGCGAACCGATCCCGATCTGCAGGGTGCCACCGTCGGCTACCAGGCGAGAGGCGTGCAGGCCCACCGCATGATCCTGCAATGACACCGGAGTGCGGGGCAGGCCGAACAGGCGCTGATCCGGGTCAGCCTCGATAATCTCATCGAAGAATTCCGGGTCGACCACGGCGTCGCCGTGCATGAAGGGCAGGTCCGGATGCACCTGCGCCACTGTCATCCAGGGCCAGTCGGCCTGGGTGCGCAGTCGCCCGACCAGGTCCAGGGTCACGTCCGGGTTGCACGACAGGCTGTAGCGCCCATCGACCGGGGCGGAAACCAACTGCATGACCACGTTCACGCCGCGATCGACGAGATCGCGCGCCACGTGGGTGTAATTCGAGGAAACGTAGCGGCGCTGCATTATGGATTGACCCAGTGCCGCACCGGACTGAAAGTAGAATTCGGTAATGCGGATATTGTCGGGCACGCGCCCGGCTCGGAGGTCGTCGAGGTAGTCCAGGCGCGGATAGTCACGTCCGAACAGCCGCTCGACGATCGGATCCATCAATCGCCCCTCCAGCCAGTGCCCGGGCTGGGGCACGTCCAGCGACAAGGCCGTGACGATCTGCAGATCAAGCTCTGAATCCTCGCAGGCACGGTGATAGAGCGCATTGATCAGGCGGTTGGGCTTGCCCAGTCCGAGCGGCAGCCCCACGACCAGTTGGCGGCCGATGCGCTCGACTATGCTGTCGATTACGGCTTCAAGCGTGGAGTCCGGCTGCGTTGCCACGGTCATCATCCTTTTCAGGCGCGATGCTTCAAGTTACCACCAAACGCCGACGCGCCGTTGCGACTAGAATGCGGACCGAACTCTCCAACCCGGCCGATCGACCCCATGGAATACTACCTGCCGATCAAGTACGCCCATATCCTGCTGGCCCTGCTCAGCGGCCTGGGCTTCGCACTGCGTGGCTTCGTGCGCCTGGTGCTCAATCGCGCCCTCGAGCACCGGTTGCTGAAGGTCGCTCCGCACGTCATCGACACCCTGCTGCTTGCCTCCGGCGTGACACTGTGGGTCATCGTCGGCTGGCCGCTGCTGTCCTGGCTGGGCCTCAAGCTCATGCTGGTCGTCGCGTACATCCTCCTGGGCATGATGGCCTTCAGGTCCATGCAGCAGACCCGGGCCGTCTGGCTCTACCTGGCCGCACTGGCCGTCTTCCTCTCGATTGCTGCGCTGGCACTGCATAAACCACTGTAGTTTGTTCAGAGTATCCCGAACACCATTAAAAAGCCCCGGCAGGGCCGGGGCAGCCAACAACGCATGAATCGTCGCGGGAAGGGGAGACGACGATTCAAGCGCCCATTGGTCAAGTCAACCTGTGTCTTCAGACCCCGCTTACGGAGTCAGGACGAAACCACGATCGCTTTCCCACTCATCGTCGGCTGAAGAACCGCCCGACCCAGGCAGGAATGCCACCAGGAATTCATTCATGCCAGCATTGTCGATCTGGTGAACGACGACATGCGCACCGTTCTCATCCACGACAACTTCGGCAACCCCCCATGCAGCAGCGCACGGGGCACCCTCGGTAGCCGAACCACTACCGGAACCAGCTACTTCGAGTCCAAAATCGGACACACAGCTCTCGCCCGCCGAACCACTGCCAGAGCCGGCCACGTCCTTGCCGCTGCCCGAACCAGCAACTTCCTTGCCACTGCCCGACCCGGCAACTTCCTTGCCGCTGCCCGACCCGGCTACTTCCTTACCACTGCCCGAACCGGCCACTTCCTTACCACTGCCTGAGCCGGCCACTTCCTTGCCGCTACCCGACCCGGCTACTTCCTTACCGCTGCCGGAACCGGCCACTTCCTTGCCGCTGCCCGAACCGGCGACCATTGGCTGGAGGATGGCACCAGATCCTGAGGGGCCCACGGCGGAGTAGAGTGCGACCTGAAAGTAACCGGAGTCGTCCAGAATGGCACCCCGACCTACCAGGATTCCCTGCTCGGTATGCACGGAGACCAAGATCTGTTCGTCGCCGGCCGTTACCAGAACCTCGGGATCGCTGGCAAGGGCTGGAGCCGCAAACAACGCGGCCGCCAACAGGGTGGTCACGTGCCAGCGACCACGGGCCATGCCGGTCCCACTCTTTTCGATACCCGTACCGCTCTTCTCGATACCCGTACCGCTCTTCTCGATACCCGTTCCCGACTTTTCGATTAAATTGAACATTATGTGTGCTCCTTACTCTCTCTTAATGAAGTTTGTTTATGACATATTTCCCGGTGACCGGACGTCTGTCGGAGAGGACTCCTCCCAGTAGTACCAGCCGATACCAACGGAATGCTCCGAGTCCTCTGATGGCCTTTTCTCCTCGGATTCAAGGTATTGCTCCATTTCAATGATGTGTCGCTCGAGAATCGTCCGGACCTCGGTTCGAATGATGTCGAGGCGATCCTTGGGGATACGAAAGGACCAGCGATCCTGTTGCAGCCAGGTCGGCTGCGTGCTGGGAACGCGACTGGTGTTGTGAACCACCGCGCGACCGAGTCGATTAATGGCCAGGCTGCCTGCCTCGATTGCGGTCTTCTCCGATTCCTTGACGGGCTTGTAAAATGGATCGATCAGACGCACCCGCGTATCGTTGTCAGTGAGCTCGACGTTGCCGCTTTCGAGCAGGCGATCGAGTGCAGTCTGAGGGGTCACGGCACGACCGGCCGCGCGGCTGACCAAGCGCTGGAAAGTGCCCTGAGGGCCATGGATCAACAGTTCAGCCGGGTTGCCTCCGTCATCGAGAAAGGTCTCGTCGTTGTTCCACATCTCAAGAATATGAGCTTCCGAACACACGTCGGACGCAGCGTAGTTACGTTCCGGGCTGTCTTCGAAGGCCTTGATCGCACGGCCATCCATGCCGCATAGCAAGGCGAGTGCGGAGCGGGTGACCTTACGATCGGGATTTTCTTTTTGCAGATAGCCTCTGGCCTCCTCTACATAAATTTCCCGAACGAGCTGGACCAAGGCGCTACAGGAAACGCGACCGATGGCAAATCGCACAATCGGTCTGACCATGCGAGTCATCGCCTCGATTAGCCAACTGATGTCTTCACTTTGTTCTTGTCGGACTACTGCCTGACTCATCTTCAGACCTCCAGCAATTGCGGCTTCTGAAACAAGAACCCCTGTGCGTACTCGATCCCCATTCCG